>JBBRJI010000433.1:0-5574 GCA_038219625.1 Pirellulales bacterium
CGATCGCGTCGGCTAAAGTACAATTATCGGCGACGACCGATGCGGAAGCAAGTTGATGTGTAACCGGTCGACCGGTGTTTGGATCGATCGTGTGGGAAAATCGCTGGCCTTCGGATTCGAAAAAATTGCGATAATCACCGCTCGTCGCGAGGGCAACACCCGAGAGTCCAATAATGGTTTTGATCGATCGCTTGAAATCAAGCGGGGCTTCGATGCCGACTTGCCACGGTTGGCCATCGACTCTAGTTCCGCTCGCGAAGATCTCCCCTCCAATCTCAACAAAGTAATTCTTAATACCGTTGGTCTCGATGACTTTGCCAACGCGATCCGCACCATGCCCCTTGGCTATCGCCGAAAGATCAGCTTGCAATTCTGGATCCAACTTCTTCAAGGCAGGTGGATCCAATCGGACCGAAAGATTTTTGTAACCTACGTGGGCACTGGCTGCTTCCAATTCCGCGTCCGTCGGGATACGGTTCTTGCGTTCGTCTGGTCCGAATCCCCAAATATTGACTAGCGGCCCCACCGTTACGTCAAAGGCTCCGTCTGACACCACCGATATTTGCAACGACAAATCGACCACCTTGGCGGTTTCTAGAGAAACAGGAAACCAATCTGTCGATTTCGAATCATTGAATCGCGTGATTTCCGAATCCTTCAAGTAGGTCGACATCTGCCTATTGACACGCTTTAGTTCCTCTTCGATCAATCGGTGCATTTCCTGTCTGGATGGGCTTCCTAACTCTGGAAGAAACCGAACCGTATAGGTGGTTCCCATGGTGGCCCCTTGCAGCAATGGCTGAGCATCAACTGCGTCCGATTTCGGACGACTGCAACTCGATGACAATGCTGCAAGGACGCAAATGAGTGCGACAACCGCGATGGACTGAGAGGGTGACGATGATCGCGATAAAAAAAACATGGGTTTTCCGTAGGTGTTAATTTCATAATGTCGCCTTTCGCTCCGCGAAAGTGCGTCTAGTAAGGCGATGGGCAGTTTGAAATCTACCTATAAACGGGGTGGCACGCTCTGAGGTACGAAGGGCGTGGTGAATCGCTAGAGTCATTTGCCACACTTCCCGCGCCCATCGCTAATCGCTTTGGGCGTGCCACACGGTGGCCTGGCCTGGTAGTCTTCTGTCTGCCGCTCGCCTAAACGCACTTTTGCGGAGCAAAAGGCGACGATCGTTATCCACCGAAATCGTCAAATGCGATGTTGCTTTGTGGTACCCCAAGGTCATCGAGCATCTTAAAGACTGCCGAGTTCATCATGGGCGGTCCGCATAAGTAATACTCGATATCTTCCGGGGCCGGATGATTTTTGAGGTAATTTTCCAGTACAACTTGATGAATAAACCCTACGTAGCCCGTCCAATGGTCTTCCGGTTTGGGTTCGGAAAGGGCGATATTGAATTTGAAGTTCGGAAATTCTTTTTCGATACTTTGAAAATGATCAATGTAGAATAATTCGCGGACGCTGCGACCGCCGTACCAAAAGGAAACCTTGCGAGTGGTCTTTCGGTTTCGAAACAGTTCAAAAATATGGCTTCGCAAAGGCGCCATACCAGCACCACCGCCGATGTAAACCATCTCGTTGTCGGTGTCCTTGATAAAGAATTCACCATACGGACCAGAGATAGTCACATTATCGCCAGGTTTTAATCCGAAGATGTAGGAGCTAACTTTACCAGGTGGAGTTCCATCGGGGGCGCGTGGCGGAGGAGAGGCCACACGAACATTGAGCATGATGATCCCTTTTTCACCGGGATAATTGGCCATCGAATAGGCGCGAAAGACAGGCTCCGCGACGGTAGAATCGTACCGCCATATTTTGAATTTGTCCCAATCCTCGCGGAACTGCTCTTCGATATCGAAGTCCTTGTAATGAACGGCATGCGGAGGTACTTCGATTTGAATGAAGCCACCCGACCTGAAGTCCACCGCCTCACCTTCCGGCAACTCGAGTACCAACTCCTTGATGAACGTTGCCACGTTGTGATTCGAACGAACCGTACAGACCCATTTCTTCGTCTCCAAGACTTCGTGTGGGACCTCAATTTTCATGTCTTGTTTGACTGCAACCTGACAGCTCAGTCGGTAGCCTTCACGGGCTTTGGTATTGCTGATGTGTGTTCGCTCGGTGGCCAAGATCTCTCCTCCGCCAGACAAGATTCGGACTTTGCATTGAGCACAGGTCCCTCCACCGCCGCAAGCGCTCGATACGAAAATCCCGTTGTTGGCCAGGCATCCGAGAAGTTTTCCGCCTACCGGTACGGTGATTGTCGTACTATCATTGATAACGAGTTTCACATCGCCAGCGGCCACCAAAACCTTCTTGGCAGCCAAGATAACAATGACCAAGGACAACACGACAGCCGTGAAAAAAAAGACACCGATCAGAACCAAATTAACGCCGGTCATAGCTGCTCATTCCGAATGCCAATCAAGTTTCTAAAAATTCCGCATCGCGCGATCACACTTAGAGCTGGATCCCTGAAAAAGCCATGAAGGCCATGGCAATCAAGCCGACAGTGATGAAAGTGATTCCAAGTCCTCGTAGCCCAACAGGAATATTGCTGTAACGCAGTTTCTCGCGAACGGAGGCCAGGGCAATGATCGCCAATGCCCAGCCGAAGCCAGATCCAAAGCCATAAACGACACTCTCGCCAAGGTCATAGCCCCGCTGATCCATGAACAGAGATCCAGCCAAGATCGCGCAGTTGACCGTGATCAATGGCAGGAAGATCCCAAGCGCGTTGTAGAGTGCTGGAAAAAAGCGATCGAGCACCAACTCCAAAATCTGCACGATCGCAGCAATCACTCCGATATAGCTTATTAATCCAAGGAAGCTCAAATCCACCGAGGCAAAGCTTGGACCCAAGGTGTGAGCTAGGGCTCCCTCGGAAAGCAGGAACTGGTAAAGCAAGTTATTCGCAGGAACGGTAATCGCTTGAACGACTATGACTGCAATACCCAAGCCAATGGCTGTCTTAAGATTCTTTGAAATGGCTATAAACGTACACATCCCCAGGAAGAAGGCGAGCGCCAGGTTTTCTATGAACACGCACGTCAAGAACAGGCTCAAGTAATGCTCAAAACTGTGAATTGTCATGGTCCTATGCCTCTTCAACTTGTTCGGGTTTGAACGTTCGTACGATCCAAATTAAGATTCCGATAAGGAAAAATGCACTTGGGGACAAAAGGAGTAGACCATTCGGGGTGTACCAACCACCGTCGGTGACTTTTGCCAAGATTGGGAAACCGAATAGCGAACCGGATCCAAAGAGCTCTCTGAAAAAAGCCACCAACATCAGCACCGCGCTGTAACCGAGCCCGTTGCCTATTCCATCCAGGAAACTCATCCACACGGTGTTTTTCATGGCGAAACCCTCTGCCCGTCCCATCACGATGCAGTTGGTAATAATCAGGCCAACAAACACGCTCATCGTCTTGCTGATCTGAAAGAAATAGGCCTTCAGAATCTGATCGACCAAGATCACCAGCGACGCGATCACGACCATCTGAACGATCATGCGAATGCTGCTTGGAATATAGTTTCGCAGGGCAGCGATCGTCGCGCTGGAAAACGCTGTGACCAACGTCACTGCAATGCACATCACCAGCGATGTGGTAAGCTGAGTCGTTACCGCCAAAGCCGAACAAATACCCAGCACCTGAAAAGTGATTGGATTATTGTTAAGAACCGGATCGAGGAGAACCTTTTTAGGGGATGGGGCTAACATGCGTAGCACCTTTCTGAGAAGCCAATTTCTCAAGATAAGGACCGAAAGCGTCACTGCTAAACCAGTACTTAATCATGCTATCGACACCGCGACTGGTAATCGTCGCGCCGGATAGTCCATCTACCATATAGGGCAAATTTTCAGGAGTAGGACTCCCTTTGGCAACACCAACGGCCAACATTGCGTCCGTTGATTCGCCTTTCCAAACCTGTTTTCCCTGCCACTGTTTCTTCCATTTAGGGTTGTCGACCTCTCCACCCAAGCCAGGCGTTTCACCATGCTCGTAATAGGTCAAGCCACTAATTGTTCTTAGGTCGTTTTTCAAGGCCACAAATCCGTACATCGTGGACCAAAGCCCTTTGCCGTAAATCGGCAGAATCACTTGCTGAAGTGTGCCTTGCTTGTCGTTCACCAAGTAGACCCATGTGTACTTTTCGCGTTTTTCGATGCCGATTTGGAACTTGCCGGGATGGATCGTGGCGTTCATCTCCTCATCTTTGGCCGCTTTGCGTTCGTCGAAAGACTCGTTCGCAATAGCCTTGTCTTCTACGTATTCTCCAGTTTGAAGATCGACCACCTTGGGTTCAATCGTCCCGTCGGTGAACATATCGGTGATTTCCTTCGCATTGAGTTCACCCGATTGCTTGCCAAGCCCAGCCGCCTCGACAATGTTGCGTTGTCGGTCTAACAATTTGTTCTTTACCTGGTCGTCTTTCAGGGCTACCGCTGCCGTGCTGACCAGCAAGGAGCAGGCGATGCAAAGCACGAGCGTTACAACGAACGTATTGGTCATGGAATCACGTTGCTCAGGAAGCATAGCGAGCAGACCTCCGTCGGATGTTGGCTTGAATCACGCAGTAATCGATAAACGGAGCGAACACGTTGCCAAACAAGATTGCCAACATGATACCCTCGGGAAATGCCGGATTCACAACACGAATGAGGATGGTCATGGCACCTATCAGTATTCCGTAAAACCATTTGCCAGTCTCAGTCATAGATGCGCTGACTGGGTCCGTGGCCATAAAGACCGTCCCAAACGCCAGCCCACCAATTACAAAATGCCACCACGGTGGAACATTGAACATCGAATTGGTTTGACTACCGATAAAGTAGAACAAAGAAGAGACGGCAAGCGCACCCAAGCAGACTCCGCTCATGATTCGCCAAGAGCCGATCCTGGTAACGATCAGAATCACCGCCCCGATCAAACACGCCAAGGTGCTCGTTTCGCCAATCGAACCGGGGATGGTTCCGAGGAACGAATCAAGCCAAGTCAAACTTCGCTCGCCACTGGTGGTCGTGATGTGCGAGAGCGAGTCCATGGTGTTTGGGTATTTGGTCATGTCGGTTGCGGCCAATTGGCCCAACGCCGTGGCGCCGGAAAATCCATCGATCTTTCCTTCGTCAGTTAGGTACTTCGAGGCGATCCAGACTCGGTCACCCGATATCTGGCCAGCATACGCGAAGTACAGAAAGCACCGCGCAGTCAGTGCGGGGTTGAGAAAATTGCGGCCCGTACCGCCAAAAATCTCCTTGCCAATCACCACCCCAAAAGCGATCCCAATCGCAACTTGCCATAAGGGTATGTCGGGAGGAAGCGTCAGAGGAAACAGCAGTCCGGTGACTAGGAAGCCTTCATTGATTTCGTGCTTGCGAACAACGCTAAAGATGACTTCGCAAATACCGCCAACGGTCATGCAGACCAAATAGATGGGCAAAAAATACATGGCACCTAACACGAAACAATCCAACACGTTTTTCGGGTTATGGGTCAAACCCAATGCGGTGTGGATCGCATGGTGCCAATCGAAATAGGGCTCCATCTTCA
>JBBRJI010000434.1:0-5570 GCA_038219625.1 Pirellulales bacterium
GTCCACATATGTCAGCTCCCATTGATTGACAGAGATTTCACCTAGGCAATTGTTCCTAGCGAACTCGCATACGGCCGCAATGGTTGTCCTGAACTCGCCTACTAAAGCTTGGTAACTCGGTTTTAGTTGATCACTTTTTCGCCAGTTCAGATGTAAACGCGAGTTCTGAAACTGAATTAGTTTGTCTTTGTCGCGGTGTCGGAGAGTAAACCGCCCAATGGTACCGCCTGGTTCGAGTCGCCAAGCGAGTGCATTTTGAATGCTCCAGCGAGGCCGATCAAACGTTTCAAATTGATCCTGAATCACTGGTCCATCACCGGGTGAATCCCAGATGTCTTGTCCAAGCTTTTGCCAAAGTAGGCCAAAATGTGCGGCCGACAGCTTTGGCAGTGGAGCAAACTGAACACCTAAAACAAACTCGACTATCGGCGGATTCGAGAATTTCGGCGTCATGTCGTAATTTATAGAAGAGTCTTCGAAAATCTTAGGAATCAACTGCGTCAACTATTCTTTAGATTCAATTATACGTCAAACTGTCGGTCCTGGTTCGTCTGATGGGGTGAAGCCACAAATAAATACAAAAAGCCTTGTTTCTCAAGGAAAAACAAGGCTTCTTGATAGTCGGGGTGAAAGGATTCGAACCTTCGACCCTCTGGTCCCAAACCAGATGCGCTAGCCAGGCTGCGCTACACCCCGATCCGATGACTTAACCACCCTTTCGGACGGTTTTGCCCTCGCGTTCCAGAACTTTTACCCTACCCGAACATTGTTCGCTAGGCCATTTTAGACCAATTCCAATCCAAACACGCCAAAATCCCTTGCAATTCAACTATTTGCTCGCAAATCCCAATCCGTAAAAAACGACTTCGATCACCACAATACGACAATCCCAAACACAAAAGGTTCACTCTCCCTCCCCTTCGTTGCTGAGCCTTCCGTTGGGCCCATTGGGCGCCTCGAACTATTTGCTGAACTATTGCCGGGATTGCGCCACCACCAACTACAATATATTCCGCCCACCAATCCGGCGAGCGGCGTCGCTGGACCTCCATTCCAAAATCCCCTCCGGCCGTCCCCACCTAACTCGATTATGAGTTTCCACGAATGATTACCAATCGTTTCGCCGTTTCGATTTGCATCCTATCGCTCGTTGTTTTCAACGCCAGCCCGTCCATCGCCCAAGAGCCGGATGTCGCTCGCTTAATTCACCCCGAAGTTGCCGAACGATTAAGCCTGGTCGATTCCCAGCGGGCCGAAATCCAAGTGCTTCTTCAGGCCCGAGCCGAGGCCTTGGCCGCCCCGGGTGACCAAGCCGCCAAAGACTTAGTCAAGGCCGATTTCTTGAAAAAGATCTTGGCCGTTCTCAACGACCAACAACGGACAAAATTCAACGAAGCACCAGCTACCAAAAAACTCATGTTCCAGTTCCGCGAAATGAAGTGGGACAATGTGCTCGATTGGTTCGCTGCTCAACAAGACCTTACATTGGTCATGGACCAAATCCCACCCGGCACATTCACCTACAGCGATACCCGATCCTACTCGCCCAGCGAAGGCATCGACCTGCTCAACAGCGTCCTTATGACCCGCAACTTCGCGTTGGTTCGCCGCGAAAAAATGCTCGTCGTGATGGCACTCAGCGACTCCATACCACTGGAGCTGTTGCCAAGAGTCAAACTGGAGGAACTCGTCCAGCGTGGTCGATTCGAATTGGTGAGCGTGATCTTCCCACTCGGCGGTCGCCCAATCGATGTCGTTTTGCAAGAGGTAAAACCGTTCTTAAGCAGCTACGGTCGCGCCATCCCGTTAGCACGTGGAACTCAAGTGCTCGTCGTCGAAACAGCCGGCAAGATGCAAACCATCAATGAGATTATTGCGACTGTACCCTTGCCCAAAGCTGAACCAAAACCGGTGCCACCGCCGCCACCTCCAAAACCGATTTTTGAATCTTATCCGCTGGGAGCCTTGGATGCCGCTCGAACCCTGGAAACGATCCGCAAGCTCATCCCAAGCGAACAGATCACCGTCGATGCGAAAACCGGTGTCTTGAGCGCGTTTCTCATTCCTGATCAACAGGCCGCCATCAAGTTGGCCATCGACCAGATGATCGCAAGTGCAATACAGCTTCCATCCTTCGAATCAGTCGCTTACCAATTGCCAGGGTCAACCGCAGACGACTTGAAAAAATTAGTCACCTTGGAGAAGCAGATCCTCAGTCTGGCACCCAACGCATCCGTATCTACTGCGAACGACCGCCTCCTCGTCATTGCACGTGCCGAAGATCAGAAGCTGATCAAAGCAAGTTTAGCTGCTTTGGAGATCGTCCCTATCGACGGCTCGAAATCGATGAAGGTTTTTGAAGTTGATCCGGCGGTTTCCACCTCGGTCGAAGCGGCTTTGAAAGCATTTCTCCCCAAAGGACAAATTGCTTCGAACAACAAGGCCGGAAGCCTCATCGTTCGTGGCTCCGAAGACGATCTGCGCATGGCTACCGAAATGATCGAGATCTTCAAGCGATCTCAATCCGCCAACCAACTCCAACTGCGAGTCTTTCCCCTGCTCCAATCAGCCGATGCGAAATGGCTGGCCACGCTTCAACGTGTCGTTCCCAGCACCAGCGCTTGGTTGGGTGACGACGGGCGACAACTCATGCTGCTCGCTGGCAGCTCCGACATTGCGATTGTCGAAAGAATGTTGCCACAGCTAATGAGTTTGTTACCAAAACCCGATCAACGCAAATTGCAGATTTACGCGCTTTCGAAAAGCCAACAGTCAAGACGCACCAGTCTAACCGATCTCCCACCCATCTTACTCGGTGTCAAAGTCGTCGATGGGAGCAACAAACAAGAACTCTTGGTTTGGGCCACGGAGGAACAACATGTGGAATTTGCTAAACTATTGGAAGGCTTGGACCTACCAGCGCCTTCACCTACGCCAATCACGCCGAAAACGTATCCAATTACCGTTCAAGATAGCGCCCTGGTCGTGCAAATCTTGACCGCTGAGTTCCCCGATGCCAAGATCACGGTCGACGTCGAGGGCAATACACTTACGGTGCTTGCCGACGAACCGTCTCACGCCAAAATCGCAACACGCGTCACGACATTCAACGAGCAATTGCCAAAGAAAAGTGCAATCACTTTAGAAACGTATTCCGTGCGCGGCATGCCTGCTGCATCTTTGCAACTCTCGCTCGCGCCCTTGTTACTGAAGGCCAGAGTCAATGTGGATGCCGTACGAAATAGACTGCTGGTTGCAACCGATGCCAAAACGCACCTTGAGATTTCTTCACTGGTCACAGCACTCAGCGAAAAACTAGGAGTGGAACAGCAGCAGATCGTTGTCGCTTATCCGATTGAAAATGCCTTGCCTTCGCAAGTGAAAGTTGTCTTTGATCAACTTGCCTTGGGATCGACCTCGATTGCGGACGACAAACTCAAGCAGCTTGTTGTGACAGGGACCATCGAGACGCAAGCCATCGCCAAAGCAACCATCACACAGATCGATCGTCCGTCATCCGTCGGAGCCCCTAAAGAGATTCGCTCGTACGATGCAAAGAAACTGCAAGCAGCCGCGCTGTTGCCAACACTGCAAAAGCTTTGGCCGGATATGCAGTTGACGGCCGACGCAACGGCAAACAGAATCATCGCTTCCGGGAGCGTCAAAGAGCTTGACCAACTGGATGCGGCGGTGGAACGCTTGATATCAGCTCCTGATGGCAAACCTCAGTTCGTCAAAACATACCCAGTTCCTGCGGGTGATATGCTAACGCTGGCAGCCATTCTCAGTCAGATTGCCCCTCAAGCCATTATCAGCAGCGATATCCTTTCCCGCACGGTCACGGTGTGGGCGGGTGAAGATCAGCAAACGCGAGTGCAGCAAGCGCTCGAACAAATCAGCAAGACCGCCCAAGCAGCCAAAGAAGCAAGTACCTACCTCGTTAAGCCAACCCAAGTCGCAGCCGTGCAAGCGTCCTTGCAAACGCTTTTCCCAACGATCGGAATTGCGTCGGTTCCGACCACCGGCCAGCTAATCGTTGTGGCTTCGTCCGAGCAACAGAAGCGGATAGCGGAAGTAATTGAGTTGATGGCCAGTGGCCCCAACGCATCGGAACGAACGGTCAAGGTTTTTCGTGTGGAACCTGAACGCGTTGAGTTACCTAGTCTATTCAGCGCACTTCAGTCAACGCTTCCACCTCAGATTCGACTGGAGTCCAACCCAAGCAACAACACCATTCTTGCTATTGGTACACCGGAAGAAGTGGAGCTCGTCGCTGCCAAGGTGGATGAGTTGCAAAAACAAATGCCTGCACCCGAGACCTTGACCTCAAGGGTATATCCGTTGCAGTATGGAAACACAGTGAGCGCATTAGCGATCTTGCAATCGCTGGTTCCGCGAGCCACGTTGGTACAAGACGCGGTGTCACGAACCGTTGCTGCTACCGCGAAAGCGCACGAGCACACTAAAATTCGCGAGTTCCTGCAAGCCTTTGATCAACCCAAGACATCCAACCGTGTGACACACGTCTATCGTTTGAAGCAAGCCAGTGCACGCGGATTATCGGTCATCTTGGTCGATCTCATGCCGGACGCGGTCATCTACGGCTCGCGAGAAGAAGGAGTTCTCATTGCGACCGCAACGCCTGAACAGCACACGCGAATCGAGGCGATTGTCAAGGACTTTGATATCGACATCCAAAACAGCGTCACTCGAGTCTTTTCAATTGGAAAAGGGAATGCTACGTCTTTGAAAGCGGCTTTACTAGGCTTTTCATTGAAAGCGACGGCGACGGCGGATACAGCCACGAACAGCTTGATCGTGACGGCACCGTCAGCCGAGATGGAGCGAATTGCGCAAATCGTGACCGAAGTGGAATCCGGCAATTTGAAGTCGAGACAAACACGCTTTTATATGCTTACTTCTGCCGAACCGTTACCGTTATCCAAGGCGTTGCTGGAGAGTTTTTCGAAAGCCAGCTTCTCCGCGGATTCAGCCAGCGGCGGGATTTTCGCAACCGCGACCGAAGAAGATCACGTAGCGATTGCGAAGGTGGTCGACGAAGTCAATTCTCAGCCGAGCAAGCTTCCGTCTCTGAAGGCGTTTGTGCTCAAACATGCGAAAGCAGAGTTGGTCGCCGATGCTCTTCAAAACGCCTTCGGCCGACGCTCCACGGCGGGTGTGAGTTTTAGCCGCGACGCGAACAGTGTCTTCGTCGTCGGTAGTCGCCAAGAACTGCTGGTCGCAGAGCAAATGATCGAACAATTTGATTCTGCCCAAGCCACGAGTGAGTCTAAGAAGCTCAAGCTTTTTTCCTTAAGCGGGGTCGATGGCAAGGCGGTGACCACTTCGATGGAGAGTCTGTTTAAGGGGGACAGCAGTTTGGTGGATGTTCGATACGACGCGCTCAATGAGCAACTTTTTGTAACCGGCACTCCGTCCCAACTCCAACTGGTGGAGGAAGCAATAAAGCAATTTGCACCGCCGCCACGAGAGCTTGAAATCATTCAATTGAATGCAGCCGATCCATTTTCTTTCAAATTAGCAGCCGATGCACTCTTTCAAGACGAACC
>JBBRJI010000435.1:0-5559 GCA_038219625.1 Pirellulales bacterium
ATTTCTAGCGAAGGCTTCATTGCAAAATGGCGATTCCAGTCCCGCCGTTGCGATGCTAAATTCATCACTTGGTCGATTGATTCAATGGTCAGATACCTCAGTGGATAACCAAAAAATCTTGGTATCGTCCTCAACCAACAAAGGTATGCCGATTTCCAAATCAATGAGTCAGGATATTCAGAAGTCCAATGCGTTAAACAACGATGCCAATGCACCCGACACCAAGCAGCGACCGGTCAAGCGACTTCGGAATTATCTATGGCCTCGCAAAGATTAAGATTGCTAATCGTTCTTGACGGATTGCAGAAACGAATTTCCGCACTCCAAACGGAAGAATCCTGAAAAAAGAGGCGGGTTTGGCTTGCGACGACGTTGAGCTAGGATATGCTTTTGAGTGACGTTTGTCTGGAGGGTAGGCGAATGGCTAGCGGCTTCATTGGAAATGAAGTGCCCCGTAAGGGGTTGCGGGTTCGATCCCCGTGCCCTCCGCTTTGACAGTTTGTGACAACGACTGTCTTTTTATGCCAATTCCCTTTGTTTTCGTTGGGGAATCGCCACTCTTGCCCTCGGCGGTTGTGCCACCCGCTGACACGGAATGCCCCCCAAAGCCGCCCGAAATGCAGCGCCCGTGCAGCGCAGACTGCCCGGCAACTGCTCCCAACCTCGGCAAACGTGCCAGTGCTTCCGCCTGATCGTCGATTCCGATATGCGTGTACCTCATGGTCATGTTAACGTCCGAATGTCTTGCTAGCTCTTTCGCTTCAGGGACCGATACTCACGATCGAAGTAGTTGAGTAATGTACGTATGACGGCCCGCAGCGTGAAAATCAGCAATGCCATCTATGGTTTCATAAGCGATTCCAGCAGCTTCAAGATCCTTCTTGATCATCAACGAAAGTTTTTTGCGTTCCAAACCTGGAAAAAGGTGCTGAGTCTGCTTGAGCCCCTTGGTCCAACTTCGAAGCTTTTGTACGAGGTCCGGGTGAAGCGGCGGCAGGTCCTTCTTTCGATGCTTTGAACTGCTAGCCTCGACGGTCACGGTCGGCGGATTCTCATCCAACTTGAAACTCGAAACGCACAGGCTCGATAGCTCGCGTTTACGTAGGCCAGTCATATAGGCGACGGTGTAAACCCGAGCCCGCTAGTTTTGCAAAGAATTTCCGTGCGGGAATCCGGTCACACCCATGTCTAAGCTAGTACCGACAAAGATCGTGTCGCAAACTCCCAATCGATTGCTACAAGTTTCGAACGCTGGCAGTGAAAGCGTTCTGCGTGAGCTTGATTCACGGCTTTCAGGATTGAGTCAAACTGAGGTCGAGGCACGATTAAAGCAGTATGGATTGAACGAGATCGCTCGCGACAAGCGTCAATCGCCGCTGATGCGTCTCTTGAGCAACGTCATGAATCCATTGGTTTTATTGCTTACGGCCCTGGGCGGGCTTTCTTATCTAACCGGTGATCTACGGGCGGCCATCGTTATTTCGGTCATGGTTGTTTTGGGCGTTGTGCTGCGCTTTGTCCAAGAGATGCGGGCCGACGGAGCCGCGGAAAAGCTCAAAGCGATGGTCAGCAGCACAGCCACAGTCATCCGCGACGGGAAAGAGACTGAAGGGCCTCTCAAGTTGCTGGTTCCGGGCGATATCATTCACTTGGCAGCTGGCGACATGGTTCCCGCCGACGTCCGAGTGCTTGCCGCCAAAGACTTATTTCTTAATCAGTCGGCACTGACAGGCGAAGCGCTACCTGTCGAGCGCAAAGCCGATGCTTCGCCGGAGAGTGCCGAAAACCCGCTCGACCGCTTTAACCTTTGCTTCCTAGGTTCGAACGTCGAGAGTGGTTCCGCAACAGCAGTTGTCATTCACACTGGAGTCAAGACTTACTTTGGTTCGTTGGCCGCAAGTATAGTTGGACAGCGACAACAGACCAGTTTTGATAAAGGGATCAATCAATTTACCTGGTTGATGATCGGATTCATCGCCGTGATGGTTCCATTGGTCTTTTTGATTAATGGGCTGAGTAAACATGACTGGCTCGAAGCTTTCCTGTTTGCGATGGCCGTGGCAGTTGGCTTGACTCCGGAAATGCTGCCGATGATCGTTACTGTAAATCTTTCGAAAGGCGCCCTCGCAATGGCGCGCAAGAAAGTCATCGTCAAACGACTGAACGCGATTCAGAATTTTGGAGCGATGAATGTGCTGTGCACCGATAAAACCGGCACGCTTACCGAAGGAAGAATCGTTCTTGAAAAGCATTTGAATGCGCATGGCGATCCAGCCATGTCATAGGATTCATGGGCGATGGCATCAACGACGCGCCCGCTCTCAAGGCAGCCGACGTCGGTATCTCTGTGAACAGCGCGGTCGACATCGCGAAAGAATCCTCGGATCTTATCCTATTGGAAAATAGCCTGCTGATCTTGGAGCAGGGCGTTTTGGAAGGGCGGCGCGTATTCGGTAACATCGTCAAGTACATCAAGATGGCCGCCAGTTCCAACTTTGGCAACATGTTCAGTGTTGTAGGGGCGAGCGCGTTCTTGCCATTTCTCCCGATGTTGCCTCTACAATTGTTGACCAACAACCTACTTTATGACTTTTCGCAGACGACTATCCCGACCGACGAAGTCGATGCGGAATGGTTGGCTAAGCCACGCAAGTGGGAAATCGACAAGCTCTTGCGTTATATTTTGTTTATTGGGCCGATCAGTTCGATCTTCGACTATCTGACATTCTTCACAGCAACCTCTCAATACATTCTAAAGAAAAGTGTTCGACAACTCGACACTTAGATCAAAACGTTGCGTTGTCCGCGTGCGAGTGCGGCGCTTCATTGATTCGTTTCTGCTCAATCCACTGGAGCCGATTTTTTCGTTAAGCAGTATTGTTGCAAGTAGTCTTCAAACTGTTCCTTCATCTCTGGAGGGACTGGCAGCGCGCCCCGATTTAGGAACGGTAACCTTCGCCCAGTGCAAAAAATGCGTTCCGAAGTTTTTTGCTCGCGATTGGTCGATTTGCGGTACAATCCCGCCGGCACATGACGTCAGAATTCGTCGCAAGAAGGTCGATTTCAAGCTGACGCGAGTCGAAGTAGAGCTAACAGCTCAGATGTCATGCATTGATGTCCCAGAAAGGACAAGCCAGAGAATGTCCGATCGATGGAGGTCGATTAAACTGATGCGATCCGGGAGACGACTTCGCAGGATCTGGTTTTCCGCTTTCAGGGAGGCGGAACTCGCGTGCGACCATCGACATGGCAACAGCAACCAGTCCTGTCGCCCGCAACAACAATCTCATTACTACCGGTGTTTGATGTAGTTACTACGAGAACCAAAGTTACCTCGTCGGGGAGCCTGTAGACACATCGATGGCCAAAGGCCCGCTGTGGGCGTTTTGGTCGCCAAAACGTCCTCGTAACGACGCGAGAAACGAGGATCGCGAAGCTGAAGCAATGTCAGCACCGACGGAGGAAGCTCAGAAATTACGAAGACGATTCCCACTCAGGAGGGCGAGTCCTGAGGGAGGAAATTGAGATGACTCAGGACGGTTAGTCCTGAGTGAGAACCAAAACTCGTTTATCCTCGATCGATTCAAATGCTTCATTGTTGGACTCTTGCATTCAAGGAAACAAAACCCTAGAAACTACCAGAACATACAAAGCAAAAACAACTTGCCAGGTGTTTTTTTGGAGGCTACCATGTCCCGAGTCAGAATAATACTTCGCGACGGCTGTGTCGGGTCAGAAAACTGATTCGCCATCGTTGAGTCGAGGCCAAAAATCAATTACCATCCGGATTAGCCGAGAAGAATTATTCGTTCGGCGGCGGAAGCGGTTCGTACCTTTTCAAAGTAAGACATCATGCAATACTTCCGTACGGTCGCCCTTTTTTTTGGGTTCTTCGCAGCACTGGTTTTTTTATTGGCAGGCCAACCTGTGACGACGGCAGATGCCTTGGTAGCCGCGGTTCGCGACGGAGCCGAGGGGGAGATGATCGAGATAGCCATAGGCACCTTCGAGCTCGACGCTCCGCTGGAATTGAAAGCGAAGATGACGCTTAAAGGGGCCGGGATGGACAAGACCATCCTGACCCACACTAAGAGCCGCAAGCCGTCCACGAAGTCACTCCCGGACCCAGAGATGACATTGGACGGGCTGGACACTGACGCCTTCCTGATCCGCATCAAGCGCGATACCGCTGGGGTGACTATCTCCGACATGACACTGCACGGCCCGCAGCTTCATGGGGCCATTTTCAGTTGGTTCCACACAGGCTTGCACCTGCACCACGTCCGGATTAAGGAGACGCTCTGGAGCGGCCTACGCACGTTCGGCATGCAGAAGGCGAAGATTCATAACTGCGAGTTCCTCGACGCGGGAGGGCGGTGGGACAAGGGCCAGCCGGGAGTGAAGGGAGGCAACACCGGCGGCGGTATCTTCGCCTGCTGGATGAGTGACTGCGAGATCTTCAACAACAGGTTCGTTCGGACCAAAGAGGCTCCTGAGCGGGAGTTTTACGGTATCAAGGTGCGGCAGGGGACGCGTTGCCATGTCCACCACAATACGATCAAAACCAATTTCTCGATGGAGTTCCCGTTCGAGAACGACGAGGACAACGAGATCGACCACAATGTCTGTTTCGGCACGGTGTCGATCCCAAAGTATGCTGGTGGGGTTGTGCCGAAGAGCGGGCGTACGTTTCACATCCACCACAACTGGTTTAAAGACAGCTACAGCATCGAGTTCGCGCGGAACGGGGTGGAGATCGACCACAACTTGTTTGACTTCGACGCGAAGGCCGACCACGGCAACCTGATCGCTGGTTTCGGGGACGCCGACGCGAAAGGACCGGCAGTGTTCCACAACAACTTGGTAAGCAATCCAGGCCGCGGTGTGATCTGGATCAACGAAGTGTTTAACTATATTGAAGTGCGGAACAACCACATCCTCACCCGGACGACGACCACGCCAAGGAACGAAGGACTATTCGGGTTCAACCCGAAGTGCGACTTCAAAACGATCGTATTCAAAGACAACGTGATCGAGTGCGTGGGGGTACCTAGGCCGCTGCTGCGAGCGACGGAGAGCTACGGGGCGACAGTGGAGAACAATAGCTTCATCAACGTGGCCGACGCCGAGAAGCTGAAGAACCCGAAAGCGGATCGGCCCGTCGGCTTAGAGAAGCCGCTCAAGTTTGATTGCGGAGTGCAGGGCGAGTTCACCGTGGATGGGTGGAAGGCCAGTCTCACGGCGAAATAGCAGGGGCGACGCGAACTCCTGCGCTCGAATAGGGCAGAGGTGTTGCCCAAGACGCAAAGCGTCAGGATGGTGAAGGTGATTGTTTTTCTGTGCATCACAAAACTATTCAATCAGTTGTGATCAAGGGTTGTCTAAACTGGCCAGTATGTCATGGCTTCCAAATGTGGAGGAGGACCTTGGCGCGCAGGTTATCCTCTTGGGTGATGTAATAGGTGCCGCCCAGTTCACGGGCACGAATACCGTGACTGAGATCAATCCAGCCGGTGTTCTGAGCGATCTCCTTGGGCGCGCTAATGCGTCCGACGAAGC
>JBBRJI010000436.1:0-5545 GCA_038219625.1 Pirellulales bacterium
AGGAGTTTAGCAAGAGTACCGTCCAACCAAGGATTGCTTCTGCCATCGGTAATAAAAAGGACGACACCCCTTGAATTGCCGCAGCTTTCTGGCCGAGTACTGGCCCGCCTCTTAAGTTCCCGATCGCGAAACACCTTTGGCGGAGACTCAAAACTGCTCAGAAAAAGAGTCTGCAGGTATCGAAAACCTCCTGTGCGCCAAAAGAGTTTCGGCAGTTCGTGTAAGGTGTCGAGCCAAAAACGCATTGTAGGAGAATGCTCGATAACGACCGTCGCCGATAGACCACGAACCTTTTTGGGATGAAGGCGAAGTTGAAGAGTGCCGACTTCGGCCGTCGCTTCGGCGGTTGCATGTTCATCGATGACCAACTCTACGGAGGAGTCGACTCGTCGTACCAAAGAGCGGAGTCCTCTCTCCAGTTGCAGTACCTGCGGCAGAACAGGGACACGCGGCAGATTAAATGAGTCGCCGCGCACGTGCATCGAGCTTTTGTCAAAACCAGCCGCATGCACGTTTTGCTGCACGCTTCCTGCGGTTGACTGCGTGTTCCTGCTGCTCGATTCAGTGAAGTCGTTTCGTGGGCTTGAACTTCCTGGTTCGCAGGTTGCGTTCACCACCGGATCGGAAGGTAGTATGGAACCTAACCATACTGCGTCTAGAACGGCAGTGGCATCAAAATCGATCGAGCTTCTCGTCAGCGATCGATAGATGTCCAAGAGTGTCTGGTCTCCATTCACGATTGCTTCTCTCCCTCGCCCAATTCCGTGAGTGAGCGAAGAACCGACTGTTGAATGATCTGGTGGTTTTCAGGCTTGACGTCAATGTTGCTCATCGTCAAATAAACCGCGTTCAACAGTTGATCCACAGCGACCTGGTTGCCAGATCCAACTTTCTGCAAGAACGCAGCAAGTTGAGCTTTTGATGAGTCGTTCTCCCACCCAGCAGGAAAGTGCATTGCCATCACTTCGCGAAGTTTTGCTTCGTCGGGGCGTTTCATTCGCAGAGTTAAACATCGACGTTTGAATGCTGGGGAGAACTCGCGCTCACCATTCGTGGTCAATACCACCAAGGGAAAATCGTCGCATACAATCTTCCCATTTGTTGGTACGGCATATTCCTCCGTCGAGTTGTGTAAGCGAATTCTGACGGCTTCCGAAAGTCGAAGTCGAGCGATTTCCGGGATATCAAAAGTCCCTTCTTCGAGGACATGCAGCAAGTCATTTGGCAAATCAATGTCACTCTTATCGATTTCATCAATCAATAAAACTCGCGGATGATAGGGGCCTTTGCCATTCGGAATTAACACCGAGCCTAGCGGCCCAAGTGTCAAATAGTCGCCGATAGTTGCATTGCCTGCACCCTGATCGGAACTGGAAGTTCCTTTGACAAGCGAACTAGCCTGAAGTCGCCCGATGGCATCGTATTGATAGAGAGCCTCCTTGAGGGTCGAGCGGGTCGTGATCGACCAGGTATAAACCTGCCCAAGGCCGAGTTGCCAAGCGACACTGTAGGCGAGAGATGATTTTCCGATTCCCGGCTCACCTTCGATCAGCAGTGGTCGTCGCAAAACAAGAGCCGCATCGATCATTCGGGCTTCTTCCTCAGTGGCCCGAAAGCACTGGCCCCGCCGGATCTGCGTGGCGGGCATCTGTCGTTGGGCAAATGCGCCTGAGTTGTCACCCTTTTGAGAAAATGTCCGCCAAGGCGGCGCGTGGTTCGCTAACCGTAGCGGCTCGCTGTCCGGTTGTGAGCCGGTAAAGTCATGTCGGTAAATTGTGTTGATCTGTTCCGCCATGGTTTCTCTACTTAGATGAGTTGTGAATTTACTTGTTCGATGCTTGATGAGGTGTCGGTGCCAATTTCAAGCGGAGGAATATTGGGATTGAAATAGAGCACAACGCGTCGCCAAATGGACTGTATATTTATCGCCCCAGTCCGACGGTTGTGAATCACGCGGGGCAACTCACACAGATTGGCCACACAATGATCACGCAAGCTCTGGTCGTCTGCGTCCGATTCACATGGCCCTCGCGTCCAGATTCCGACAGTAGCACAGTTGAGCAGCGCATTGAAGACCATGCACGGAAAGCCAACTGCAGTAGCGGCAATCCTGCCAGTAACAAAAAGACCCAGAGTTTGAGTTCGCAACGAAAGGTTATCTTCTGTATCCCAACTCGCATTCGTATTAGCGTCGAGCCGTGATGGGCATGTCCGGACTCCGATGTTGTTCTCTTCCCGAACGGTTATTGGCAGCGGCAACAGCTCATTGGATTGAGGATCAACATCCCAAGCTTCAGTCATTTGTGATCGCAAAATGACTGCCGCAACATGATTCACCGGGCAATTTTGTTGCTGTTCTCCGTGGTAGGTTCGTACGACTTTGGCAAACTGACTCTCTTTGCTGGACCGTGACAGGTCGTCGATAACGCGGTATTGCAGCTTTCCCGATCGCAGATAGGCTGTAGCCGTGCTGGTGGACTCGCCTGGCGTCGCTGCATTCCAATGGACATCCAGCCACATGAATCGTTTTGATTCCTCTGGAAAATCGGGCAATTCACCCAGCACGGCATTGTAGTCGTAGCCTGCAGGAACACACTGAATTTGAAACCACTCCCGTAAAGACTGCTGCAACTCTGGAATCGTCGAACACAACTCACAGAACAGAACACAAAACCGAATAGCAGGGTGAGTGTCACCGGTGGATGAAATTGGGTCGTTGATCAACGAATGCATTATGTTAGCAATGGGGTGGCTGCCTGCATTCAAAGCCTGCATGTCTGGGATCAGCGAACCGGTCAAATGGGTGTGAGCAATTCGTGCGAGTGGCAACACTCGATCTAGGTCAGTTTGCCGAATCAAACCAATTAAGGCACTGATTGCTTCGGGATTGATCTCCCCTTTTCCCTCCCGTTTGACAGACTTCTTTCCAAGACAAAGTTCGTGTCGTTTCAGGATTAAGTCAACAATCCAATCTACGTCCCTTACTCGCACGTCCGGTATGTGGTCGATATTGGGAAATAGTCCATCAACTTCGCCATCATCGAGACGAATCGGTAGAAACCGGCTGCGTCGAATTGGGTCATTTCTAAGCGTCGAAGCAAAATCACGAATTGCTCGCCATTCGTGTTGAGTCCAAACCTTTTCGTTGTAACGTTTGCAAACACAGGTGACGACTAATCGCGTCTTTCGACCATAAACCTGCTGAAAATAGACATCCGCATCCATACCGGCGAATTCATGTTCAAAATCCTCATCAAAAAAGACTTTGTCATCTCCAAGCTTTCCCTTGAGCTGAGTCGCCATCTCGCGGACTTTGTCGCGTTTGTTGTCACCAGCAAACGAGATTGCCACTTCGAAGGTAAACTCGACAGAGGCGTTTTGCTTCTCCTCGTCCATATTCATCACACTGCACTTCCCAGTTGCCTTAATCCAAGTCATCACGAGTGTCTTGCCAAGTACTGACACGCCATGACTCTGGTCGCGGTATGATTGTCGGGCGAGGTGCGAATCCCAAGTCGGTCACTGAAAAAGCAGCTCATTGTTTGGGGGTGTAGCAGTGATCGAGACTACGCGGTTTTCATCGAATGCTTCAGGCTCAAGCCTTCCGTTCACTGATTTGACGAAGCGGTAGTAGTAGCGCCCGTAAGCGGTGGCATTCTGTGCAGGAAGTAGCGTCCATCTAACATTATTGGAAAGGAATCGTCGTCCGGCGTCGTCTACAGGTCGTACTGCAAACCCACCGTTCTTTAGCTGCACGGCTTTATCGGTAGCAAGGAGCACTTGAACACCTACGAAACCATTGGGTGTCTTAACGTTGAAGGAGACCATATTTGGCATTGTCGCCTTTTCAGTTAGCTTCTTATTGTTCCGGCGAGCCCAATCTCCCATGGATTTTCCGAGAATTTCGCGGACACTTGATTGGGCTTGCTGAGCAAGTAGTCTCTTTTGCTGCTGATCACCTTGCGAAGCAATCTGGTCAAATGCAGCCTTGAGGATTTCATCGCAAGAGGCGAAGGCTTCGTTGGAAAAGACATTCATTGGATCCGATGATGCAGCATCCTGTTGAATGCAAGCTACCCCTATGAGTGTTGTGCGGAGTATATCCTCGCCACTCATTTGGTCGTTATCTTGGCCTAATGGCTTGATGACAGACGAAATGTTGCTGCTCGCAAACTGAGGCCCATCGTTAAAGAAGAACTCCGTCATTGGCACCTCTTTATTACGAACGCCCCTACGCAAAGTGTCCCGCAGTTGCTCGTAAGAATTTCGGGCAGTTGGCGTCGCCAATGCATACCACAGAACCGAGTTGCCGGAATTCACATCCCTAACCGTCAACGCCACATATCCGTCCAAAGAGGAATTTAATGCTCCCACCAGATCGTCATTGCTGGTGATGCCACTTCCATCGACTCTCTCGATGATGTCGCCAGCCTCCAGTCTCGCTCTGGGTGTTTCGTCGTTGTGTAGCCTTCCTGCAGGTCCTTCGGGATTAACTTCCAGAATTCGCATGTTCCCGTCGTCAAACGATGCGTTAACCCCAAGCCTAAACATGGGCTCTTCCGCAGGTGTAACAGAAGCGAAAGCCGCCAGAACACATAAAATCAACAGAGATTTCATCACAGTACCTTTCCAAATATTTGGGAATTCTAAGCCGTCAATGTGGATCGTAAGTTAACACCGAATGTCTTCAATGATGATTCAACCGATGCATAATCCTCAGCTGAATTTTGAAGACAGAATCGCAGTTGCCTTTCGTTCATCGCACACAAGTCTCCAACTGTATGGACTTCTGCGCTATGAAGCTTCCGGAGAACGCTTTGGCTTAGTCCAAGGGTGACCAATGCACGATCATCTAGAATACTCTCCTTTTGTAGAATGGACACATTCTTAACGAACAAGCCCACGTAGAAGATTACAGAGGCAAAAAAGGCAAGCCAATTAAACAGCACTATTAATAGTGATATCCAAACTGTCCACGATTCATAAATTTCTAGCGGCCTATACCCCATATCAAGCTTGGTTTGTGCGATCGTGCCACCTTCCGATAGCTGTGTCGTGTAAAAATCGTCACTTTTCCACCAACCGCAAATCATTCGATTCGGCTGGTCAGGCTGAACTTCTGTCAGCAGGACAAATACGACCAAATAGGAAACCATGGTAACTACGCTTATCCCCAACGAATACGCTAGCACGCGACGGATTCGATCTGCGCGCATTGGTGGCAAGATGAAGAATGATCCGGTCACAGCAAGCAGCTGCACGATCGCAGTGATCAGTACGACAGTGGCCTTTTCCGTGAGTGGGCTGGTTCCATCCCATGGTGGGCCAAGGCCGACAGCCACCGGAATCAGTGGTGCGGCAAAACTAGCCTTCAATGCCCAACCGAAAACAGATTGAAAATCCGCGATAAATCGCCAGAAATCCGCAAGTGTCGATTGTGTCGGCGGCTTCAGGGAGGAAAGAACTGGTTTCTCGGCCGCCTGACCTGAAGATTTTGCGACCTCAACACTTTTGCGGATTTGTTCAATATTGGACGAGTCAAATC
>JBBRJI010000437.1:0-5536 GCA_038219625.1 Pirellulales bacterium
TCAAACGTTGCTTCCGCCCGAGTAAATCGGACGGAGAGCGGTCAGCGATGCAAACATGAAATGAATATCTGGTACTCGGTGTAGCCGTCAGATATGGCCCCGCCGGTTGGAAACCGACGGTAGCCAAACCTATGTCGCATCAACGCATTTTTCGTAAACTGCTATTTGTCGCACGGCCCGAGCGCTGTCTGGACGGCGCTGTCTGGACGGTGCTGTGGGGACGGAACCGCAGAGAGACTCGAGGAACGTGCCTCTACCGAAGCACAACACGCAGAGGAATCGAAGGCAACTTATCGACAACTCTGTAGACATCAAAAGATTCCAAATCTTGCAAGCTGCAGAAAACTCAGGCTGGGTGAAACGCCTTGATCGGTTGCCAAGTCCGCTGCCAATTCCCCCAACACACTCGTGAATTTGAAGCCATGACCGGATAGACCTGCCACGATCGTGACTTGGGAACGGTTCGGCAGCCTATCAACTATAAAATTTTCGTCCGGGGTCATGGTGTAGTAGCACCCAGCCCAACGTGTCAAGCGCTGACTGACCTCCGGCAAGTTGGATCCCAGGAACGCTTCGACGGCCGATTGATCACTCGCATTCCTTGTATGAACTCCGTCGATTTCACTGTCTGCTTTTTCACCGCCGCTATGCCTTGCTATCTTTAAGCCTAAAGCACCGCGTTTGGGGAACCCATAAAAATGCCCGGTCGGCGTTTCGTAAAAGAAACAGGGGAAGCCATCTGCCTCTCGGTACGAATCTTTGTTCGTCTCGTACCAATATAGGTGTTTGTGCAACACCGTCAGCGGGATACGGAATTCGTTAAGCAATTCGCTAGCCCATGGGCCCGCGGTCAGAATCAGTTTGTCAGCTCGATGAACTTGATTTTGCGTGTGCACCGAGACCCCATTTTTATCAGCCTCCCATCCGACCACTTTCTGATCCAAAACCAACTCGGCTCCACGATCCACAGCACAACCGAGATGAGCTTGGACGCAGGCTTCCACGTTCAAATACCCCGCATCTTTCTCAAGGATCACCGACCAAGAGTCATCGCCTCGCAGCCTGGGGTAGCGATAGACCGCTTCCTTCATGGTAAGCCGCTCTATCGGCAAATCAAACTGAGCCGCGCTTCTCTGTACGCCAGGAATGACTACGCCATCAGCCGGTCCGATCTCGAGCAAGCCGGTCGCATGGTACAATCGAGTTCCTGTTTGTGATTCAAGTTCTCGCCAAAGATCGTAAGCTCGACATAGAAGTGGCACGTACGATGGATGTTCAAAGTACGACTTGCGAATGATTCGGGTTTCACCGTGCGAGCTACCGCGATTGTGCGGTGGCGAAAACTGGTCAATGCCCAGTACGCTAACGCCTCGTTTCGCAAGTGCAAACGCGGCCGCGCTCCCCACTCCACCCAAACCGAGAACAATCACATCGTAAGATTTTGCCATTCATAACTCGGCAAACAGGGCAAAGCGGGCGATGCTGCGGCTTATTGCCTTACTCCAAAATCGCCGCGACTATCGCGCCATATGCTGTGAACATGGTTGGCGATATTGCCAGCGGCGTCAGGCTGTGTATTGACGAACTCGATCAAGAACGAGGGAGCTTGAACTCGATAGGCATGACCAACACCCGCCTGCAACGCACCTTCCCACGAAAAATGAACTACGTCCCAACCACCTGCACTTTGAATGGCTTGACGTCGATCCTCAGCGACTTCTTCCGGTACTGCATTGATGTATTCGTTGACTAGGTCCTTTAGCAGCGATTGCTGTGGAGGTGAAAGCTTCGAATAAGGGATTCCCACAGGGGACTCCTTGGGTGGCTGTTGGACTCCTAGTGTTCTATTTTCTCGAGGCGCTTTTTCCGCAATGACCGCAACGCTGCGTTGTTGTTCGGATAACGACTGAATAAGTTCAAACCCTAACGTCTCCTCAAGTCGCAACATACGAGTGCCAACCGCGATTCCCGCTTTGTTTTCTGTCCGTACCACGGCTGGATTCGCCGCAAAGGCTTGCGGTGTCGAAGAAACAACGCGATCACCATCCATCAAGAAGTTTAGCGATAGATGATGCCCCTCAATGCTCAGCCCCCATTTTTTGCCGGCTTGAGGTGTTCCGAAAACTGTAAAGTAATATCGCGTTGCATCTCGCAAGGGACTGTTGGTCTTGCCCGTTTCCAGTTCCTTCAAAAGATTCTCCATGTTCATGATTTGGGTCGATTTGCGATAACCGATTTCGCTCAAGACGCTTCGAAGCAAAACCGTTGCCGCTTGACGCTGGCTATCGTTCATCTCATTAAGCTGCAGCCCCTTACGTTTGTCTTTCGGGATAATTTGCCAATCTTGGCGTTCCGGGCTCTCGACGGGCATCATCGCCTTGCTTTTTTGCGATTCATCCAACGATGCAAGCAAAGCAGAAGCGGCAGTTGCAGCCTTTTCGGATACCCCGCCGACTTTGGTAAAGCTATGGCCAAATTGATATACGCACAAAACACCCGCGCACGCAAACGCGAATACGAATCGTTTTACACTCATGTTCAAACTCTTATGTTGGAGGAATCTCGGTAGGAATTAGGTGGGTTGGTGGCATTATAACAAGAACTCTGGCAATCGAAAAACGGGGACTAATGTTTCCCGTGATCGTTTGCACGCGGATCGTCTGGTAGATGCTGTTGATTTCGATGGAAATGTAGTTTTGGCATTGCGTCAAGCAGTGCCGTCAAACCGTCTTCCGTGATACGACCGCCGTCGAGATAAAAGGATTCTAAGTGTTCCATACCGTATAGTTGCTTAAGCCCCACGTCTGTAATTGGAACGTCGATGAGATGCAAAAACTTAAGCGAGGTCATTTTCGCAACCGTTTCAACGGCAGTGTCGCTTAAATTCGGGCTTCCTATTCGCAACAGAACCAGTTCATTCAATAATGGCCAATCCTTTATTCCTTCATCGGAGACGATGCACTTTGGCAGATTGATCGACGATACTTTGGGAAGTTTGCCGATCGCTCTCGCAGAGTGGTCTCCAATAGGCGCTTTCTCAAGTCGAAGTTGTCGAAGGCCTTTGAGGCTTGACAATACATTCGCGATTTCGTCGGACAAGTCCGCGTGCGTTAGTGAAAGTGCTTCAAGTCCTGTTAACCCACGAAGCTGTTCGAATCCCGCTTCATCCATAAGTTCGTGCGATCGAATTTCGCGTGAGTCCCCTTGCTGAACAGCCAATACTTGCTCAAGAATCGACGGGCTGGGACGTTTTTGCGTTCGTTCGGTTTTTGAACCGCAACCGCATGGAACGCAAATCAAAGCGCTCGCCAACAAAGCGCAGACTTGCAGGACTGGAATACGGCAAACCATTTTCAGCATTCCCTAGGATCGCGTAACGAAGTGTTTCTCAAAAAGAAACGATTTGGCATGAAGAACTCTTGCCTATATGTAGAAGTCGGCTCGCAAATCCGCCGGCCGGCCTCGCGACTGCACGAGCATCGGGGCTCGCCGCTGATCGAAAATCGCTCTGGATGTGTCGTCGTCCAGCTTGTTCGTCGTTGGCAACGTCCGGTTGAGAGCGATCGACGACCAAGAGTCGCCAGGGGCCGGTCCGAGCTTAAACCCAAGGACGGATGGTGCCAGATAGGAATCGATCGGGACCGCGAAAGGCTTCGTCGCCCCGCTGGTCCAAGTGAAATCTACTTTCCAACGCACAACCCAGCCGAGGTTTCCGAGTATCGTCAGGGGCGCGGTCTTATTGGCTCGAGTGACGAAATAGACCGCGAAGGTCTGTACTCGCCAGGCGCGGGCTAGGAAATTGCGAGCCCGCGTGACGCTGTTCTGGAAGCGATAAGGAATGGTGTTGTGAGGGTGATCACCGAATCTAAGCGTGACATTGAATCCCGTTTTGGGCGTCGTCACTCGATCCACCGTTTGCATGCCTATGTCGAAAATTCTGTCATCAACGCTGCCGCCGAAGGCGCGTTGTACGTCGAGGGAAGGATTCGCGTTGAAGCCCGCCATCAGGTTCATCAGGCACGACCCTTCCGACTCGAGCCGACCCGCATAGAGAAACTCGTACCGGATCAGTTCGGTCACCTGCACCATCCCAAACTCCCGATCGCCCATGTCGAACTCATTGGCCGTCGCCTCGACGAAAACGCTCGCCTCCATTTGCATCGCATCGGCGTTCCTGACCTTACCTGCAGGCATGGAATCGCCTGCGCCAAGATTAGCGCCCATACTGCAGTGCAAAATCGCGAATTGACGCCCCAGATGACAAGCAGCAGACGCGCCGCTTGTAACCCACTTGATATTTGCTGAAGATGCGTCGACATTGATCGCCATGATCTAAGAAAGTCCCTTCGATTTATTGCCGGACAACACATCTGTTCGCGTTACCACATCGCTTTGGGCTGCGGTCAGCGCGTCGAGCTGCGCCATTGTACGTTGGCCGACCACGCCATCGGGGGCGAGATTATTGGCTCTCTGAAATACGATGACGGTCTTGGCGGTTTCCGTCCCGAAAATTCCGTCGGGGAGGCTTTGGCCATTGTTCGTTGATACGGGCATCAGAAACCCGAGATCAACGAGTGCCATCTGCAGCGCGCGGACGCCATCTCCGCGCGCACCCTGGCGTAATGGCGGACTATTGCTCGAAGCCTTAACGAGATCCGGTTCGCTAGAAAAACGTGCGCACTGTAACATTGCCGACCGCCTTCATTCACGTCCCTTGACGGGAAAAACAATTGGAAATTGCGTTCCGAAGTCCGGAATGAGTTTAATCGGGAATGCCTGGTAAAACAAGGAGGCTTACAGCGCGATGCGAACTTCCAAGGTTGGCTGACAGGATGCAGACGGATTGACTGTCGCCTTGGAATTGATCATTCCTGTTCCGCGGAGCGGCATTTGGGATAAATTGGTGGTTGTTCATCGAGACTACGGGACTCGATGGATGCAACTGTAGGATATCTTCGCTAGCCGATTTGTTGCCACGAAAAGTATAGGCAGCAACCGGTGCTGCGCAGGAATTCGCTAGAATAGTTTGACGTGCAGACAATGAGAAACAAAACATGAACAGCGCCAGCAATCACGATGAACGAATAGCAAAATTGACATTCGCGTCGGTATATCCTCACTACCTCGCGAAAGCAGAAAAGAAGGGTCGAACGAAAGAAGAATTGCATCAAGTGATTGAATGGCTGACCGGTTACAATGAAGATGCATTTCCCGGATGCTCGCATTTCCATCGGCGAAAAGGGGAATATTAAAATTGAGTGAATTATAGACAGACGATTGTTCTATGTAGGGCAGAATCATCGCACCCCATCCAAAACCTGAATGGTTCCCTTGTGGTCCTTGCTTGAACATGTAACCTGCCGGAAGTCTCCGATGCGCCGACTCATAGTTTAGCAAACCGAGGCCATGCTGTTTCAGATTGTTGTCGCAACTGATACGTCGTGCAGCAGCCCGAGCTTGTTGCACGGCGGGCAACAATATGCCGATGATCGTGATGACCACCAACAGTTCGACGAGCGTAAAACCACGTCGAAAC
>JBBRJI010000438.1:0-5529 GCA_038219625.1 Pirellulales bacterium
TCGCCACGCAACTTGAGATTCATGATCTCGAGCTTTTCGCGGACTTCGGTCAAACTCGTCACGCCAAAGTTCTTGCACTCCAGCAAGTCGTCACCCGTCTTGCGAATGAGCTCGCCAATCGTATTGAGCTGCAATCGAACCATGCATTTCCGCGCTCGAACCGATAGATTCAATTCCGAAATCGGACGATCTAATAGCATCTGCTGGTCTGGTGTCATGCCGCTGACATCCAACGGTGGGTCGGCTTCCCGTTTTTCATGTGAAAACTGACCTAGACCCAATCCGCGAGCAGTGAGCATCTCCCGGATTTCAACAAGCGAGGTTTCGCCGAAGTTTTTGCTAGAAAGCAACGTCTGCTCCGAGACGCGAGTCAAATCACCCTGTGTCCGAATCCCCATCTTTTGAAGGCTATTTCGGGATCGATCGGAAAGTTCGAAATCGGTTACAGGCACATTGAGAAGCTGGGCGAGTCGCTCGTTCTTTTTCTGCGAATCTTCATCGTAAAGGATGTTTCCGCCCGCGGCCGCGTCCTTCAAATAGAGAAGCGCTAACTTGTGGTCCGGCTGGGTTTCCAAAATGCGGCGATAGCAAGCTTGAGCGCGGGCATAATCGTTCCGATCTTCGTACATGATGCCCAAATTGAGCAGCGTTCCAACGTGGGACGGAATCACTCCAGCGCCACGCTGATACAACTCAAAGGCCTGCTGATCGTTGCCAACACGGTCGTTTTCCAAAGCCAAACCAAAAAGCGCGCCTGCGTGTCGCGGGTTGACTTGTAGCGCTCTCTGGTAAAGAGCGATCACCTCGGTCAAATTGCCACCGATCGAAGCCAACGTTGCCGCACGCTGAAAAGGGTATTCCGCGTGTTGCTCAACGGAACCAAAAATATTGTCGAGTAGCTTGAGCGCTTCATCCTTGCGACCCGTGTATCTCAGCACTTCGGCGCGGGATAACTGACACCACTCAGGTGTGTAGCCAGCCCGTTCGGCGGCGTCGTAATACGCCAATGCCCGATCGTATTCTTCAAGCTGAAAACAACTTTTCCCTAGGTAATATTGGGCTAACGCTCCGCCGTCGGCTTGCTTGAGGGTCGCTTCCGCATCCTCAAACTTACCGATCAAATACATGCATACCCCCAAGCGTGTAAGGGTTGCAGGAGATGGATTCGGTGTTTGCTGAAGCTCATGAACAGCGTCGCGCAACAAAGCGCACTGAGTCAGATCATCTTCGATCGTCCGAACCAACCGATCAATGTCCTGTGGACCAAACGTGTGATTGGAAAGAACGATTTCTCGAATATCTACTGTCGCCATTTGAACCATATGCTCTAAAATCCCCAATAAATTTTTTTCGACTGGCGTTTACTAGTCTTCGGACCCAGTATCTTGGAAGCCGATGGTGGGAGTCGAACCCGCAACCCCCGCATTACGAATGCGGTGCTCTACCAATTGAAGCTACATCGGCGTTTTTGCTTGGATTGTCGCGATGTGCAAACATCAGGCCGCCAAAGGATATTTCGTACCCTTTTCCAAGAATCCCATAAAATAAAGCCGATAGGTGACATTCGTCAAGGGCAACCGCTCCATAACACTTTCTAATTCTGTCGAAATCTTGCTAGAGCTTTGTCCACATTAGACTTTAGGGTAGCGGAACTCGCCAAGAGTTTCGATGGAGAGCATGAAATCGCTAAAATGGCCATAGAAAGTCGCCGAAAGCCTTGTCGGCTTCCGCTACGTCAGCACCCAATTCTTGATCTGGACGGAGCGCTGCTGGTGATTCGCGGAGCGACACCGCCATCGAGAATCGATATGATGCTTGCAGCAGCCGAATTCGTGAGAATTCAGTCGCGGGACTGGTATTTTACCGATCGCTATAACGCTTGAAAAAACATGTCATCTGCAATTACGCCCACAGCCATCAAGCCAGCAAGCCCCGTCATACCGGATGGGTTCTTTTCCATGCTTCGAGAAATATGGGGCTTCGATAGCCTTCGACCATCGCAACACGCTGCGATCGGGTCCATTCTTGAGGGCCGCGACACTTTGGTGGTCATGCCGACCGGAGGTGGCAAATCCCTTTGCTATCAGGCACCGGCCATTTTTCGGGGCGGCTTGACCATCGTTGTGTCTCCCCTCATAGCGTTGATGAAGGACCAAGTCGATTCGCTCAAGCAAGTCGGCGTGAACGCCATACGCATCGATAGCACACTCCACGCGGCCGAGAAGCGGGAGGCGGCTCAGCAGCTTCGGGGCGGCCAAGTACGCATGCTGTTTGTCTCGCCCGAACGGCTTGCCAATCAAGACTTCGTTCGATTTTTAGATGGGAATGACGTTCACACCATTGCCATCGACGAAGCTCACTGCGTATCCCAATGGGGGCATGACTTCCGTCCGGAGTATCGGCAGTTGAGCAGCCTAAGGACATCGTTTCCTAAAGCCGCGATGCATGGATTCACGGCTACTGCCACCGAAAAAGTGCGATTGGATATTATTGACCAGTTGGGGCTCAGGGCACCGCGGGTCTTGGTCAGCTCCTTTGACCGGCCTAACTTAACCTACCGCGTTTTGCCGCAACTGGATTTGCAAGATCAGATTCGAGAAGTATGCGAACGCCATCGAGGATCGGGAGGAATCGTTTATTGCCTGCGGCGTAAGGACGTTGAGTCGGTGACGGAATATCTTCAGCGCAAGGGGTTTTCCGCGGTAGGTTACCACGCTGGCATGTCCCATGAGGAACGCAAATTGGCTCAAGAAGCGTTTCTCACCGAAGCGGTGGACGTGGCAGTTGCCACCGTCGCGTTTGGGATGGGAATTGACCGATCCAACGTTCGATTTGTGGTTCACGCTTCGATCCCCAAGTCGATCGAACACTACCAGCAGGAGACGGGTCGAGCTGGACGCGATGGACTGCCGGCGGAATGCGTACTGTTCCATAGTGCGGGCGACGCCATCACACTTAAGAAGATCACCGAAGCAAGTCTTATCGAAGCCGGGGCACGCGAAGAGATCATTATCGCATCGCGAAATCAGATTGAGGAAATGTCTCGCTATTGCCGAACGCCAGTCTGTCGCCATCGCGCGTTGGTCGAGTACTTCGGGCAATCGTACGCCGATGATTCGTGTGGGGCGTGTGACATTTGCTTGGGTGATACCGATGATGTTCCCGATGCAAAAATCGTTGCGCAAAAAATATTGTCTTGCGTGTTTCGAGTTCAAGAGCGGTTTGGTGTGAATTACGTTGTCGAAATTTTGCTGGGGGCCAAAACGCAAATCGTGTTGCAACGCGGTCATGACAAACTGAGTACGTATGGTTTACTGAAGGAGGTTTCGAAGGCTCAATTGCGAGACTGGGTTTATCAACTGATCGGCCAAGGTTCACTCGAACTGGAGGGGACCGAGTATCCGATCCTTAAACTCAACGCGAATTCGAAAGCGATCTTGTTTGGGGACGCGCAACCTAGACTGATACGTACGGTCGCAGCCACCGCGTCCAAGGAGCGAAAGCAAGCGACACCGAGCGATGCCCTTGCACACGCAGATAAGTCCTTGTTCGAAAAGCTCAAGGGTGTTCGTCGCAAGTTGGCAAGCGAACAGAACGTTCCGCCGTTCATTATATTTTCGGATAATGTGTTGTTGGAGATGAGTGCGCAGAGGCCCTCCACTTTGGAGGGAATGCTGAATGTTTCGGGGATCGGAAATGTCAAGCTGGACGCGTACGGTCGGACGTTTTTGGAAGCCATTCTCGAGCATTGCGAATCCACTTCGACGGAGTCGGATGTCGATTGGAAAAAAGGATTAAGTGGTCAATCAGACGGTAAACCCAGGACAGCTCGTCCGAGCGGAACTGGGACCAAGGCAATCACCTACCCTTTGCTTCGCGAGGGGCTACCTTTGGAAGAAATTGCGGAAAAGGCAGCGATCACCGTCGGGACGGTCGTATCGCACTTGTTGGATTTAATGCAGGACGAGGCGATTTCGTCGATTGATTGTTGGTTGCCGTCGGAGTTGCAGCAGCGAATTATCGCGGCAGCGGATATTGTCGGTCGGGAGAAGCTAAAGCCGATTTTTGAGCATTTGGAGCAGAGCGTTCCCTACGAGCAGATTCGGCTGATGCTGTTTTTTGAAAAGCATTCGTAGATCCGTCGCTCCGCGACGGCTATCCTCGACGGGTGTCCGCGATGATGAAACCCGATTCGATCTTTACCATTATTCCTTGCCGCAAGGGCTCTACCGGCTCTACCGGCTCTACCCCCGCCGGATGGACTTCAAGCGTTGCGTGAAAAGGAACGGGGCTTTGGGTCGGAGAGGACCCGGACCGCGAGTCGCGGAGCGACGTCGCCTACGATCGTCAAAATAGGGCTGTTCCAGACCAAACTTGCCTAGATTGGCACTAAACCTCGTCAACTAGGATTTGTGGGCATTCTTGGAAAGGGTTACAATCCCGCTGGATCTACCATTCCAACTTCCGTCCAAACGGATAGGTTTTGTAGTTTGCATTTCAACTTCTCATACTCCTTGTGGAGATCCCCCGTGCAAGTCAACGTTTCAGCTCGCCATGGCCACCTAAAGCCCGAAGACCAAGCAATCATCATTGAAAAGGCTGGGAAAGTGCGGCGATTATTCGATCGGATCAATGCGATCGAAGTGACCGTGGATCTCGAGCATTTGGACAAGCCGACGGTCGAAATCAACGTTTCCGCGGAACATTCGCCTGCTTTCGTGGCCACCGCCCAAGCCGCGTCGATCCTGGCTGCGTTGGACTTGACGATCGGTAAAGTTGAGCAGCAAATTCGAAAACACAAAGAAAAAGTAACCGATCACAAGGCTACTCCGGTAAAACACACCGGCAACAACGAAGTCTAGGCTTGGGTGTTTGCCGTTTTTTGTCTTTTATTTTTTCCATTCCACGTTTCGATTCCAAATGGCTGTTTCTCTTCGAAACGCCGGTGGAATCGCTGGTTAGTTGCAAGGGTCCTCAAGTAATGAAGTTCTCCGTATTCATATCCCGGAAAGCAATTTGCGCAGAACTGACTGCGACGACAAAAGAAGGTGTCATTACGGAATTGGTCCAGTCACTTGTTAACGCAGGTGACATCAAGGACGCGGACAAAGCCGACATCATCAAAGCCATTATGAAGCGTGAGGAATTGGGCAGTACCGGCATTGGCCGCGGTGTTGCCGTGCCCCACACCAAGCACGCGAGCGTAGAAAAACTCATCGGAACGGTGGGCGTAAGCTCGGCTGGCCTCGACTTCGAATCGCTGGATGGCCAAGTTGCTTCGCTTTTCTTTCTGTTGGTATCCCCTCCCGACCGACCTGGTGATCATTTGCGAGCGTTGGAAAACATCTCGCGTCAACTTCGAGACGACATGTTTTGTCGTTTGTTGCGACAATCCAAGACGATCGAAGACATTTCCCAATTGCTCGAAGAAGCCGACGGAAATTCGTTCGGAACCTAACAATACAATTCGCTCAAATAAAATCGCATGTCATCGGCTATTCAACACTGCACGGTCACCGTCAACAATCC
>JBBRJI010000439.1:0-5521 GCA_038219625.1 Pirellulales bacterium
GGCGAAACCCATTCGCTGACCACTTCGGATTCGATAGGAGCTTTCGCCCGCCTGCGTCGGCGGGGTTTGTTGGCAGCCCACTCTTTGGTCATGATCTCGAATACGTCCGGGCTTTCGTAGCGGACAACATTCTTGCCCTCCGGAATTGGACCTATCAAACCCTTAAAAATAGGCATTCCACGCAGATCCAAATCGGTGCTGCTATCATCGATACCGACTTGAGAATGGGTCTTGAAGATGGACTCGGCATTATGGAAATCGCGGATCTTAAGCGAACCGTCTTGACCTCGAGTCACTACTCGAAAAACGTCCTTCTTTGCCATGGTTCTACTCCGGTCAATCGCTTTGGTATTGGTCGTTTGGCTCCTTCCATGAAATCAGGTTGTAGGGGATTGCAATCGAAAAATCCGATGGCACCAAAGCGTCCTTGCTGTAGTTCCTCTACTAAGGCAATTCATCGACCTGCGGTCGCCAAAAGGTGCGAATTAATGCTAGCCCTAGTCTTAACTAGTACGACGGTCGCAGAAGCCACACTCGGATTGACCGTTACAACGCACCCTACGGATTCGTCTAAGCTTTGGTTTGCTGGAGAAGCCACTTCCAAGATTCTGGATTGTTGTAGGTTTCGGTCCAAGAATCGTGTCCTGCATCTGGGTAAATGGTGAATTTTACTTTGGGCGCGTTGATCGCTTTCAGTGCTTCGACCATTTCCTCGGATCGCTTGGCTGGAACGGTTTGATCTTTGCCCCCGTGAAAAACCCAGATAGGAAGGTCTTTTAGCCCTTCCACTTTGGCAGGCTCACCACCGCCACAGATTGGCATGATCGCAGCAAACTTTTTCGGGTAGGCTTGGGCCAATGCCCAGGTCCCGTACCCACCCATGCTCAAGCCCGTTACATAGATGCGATTCTTATCGATCTTGTGAGTTGCCACGACATCATCGACCAATGCATTGAGTGCTGCAACTTCCCAGCCTCGACGCGAGGTAGGAGCCTGCGGTGATACAAGTACAAACGGATAATCCTCTCCGGCCTCAACATGTTTGGGTGGTCCAAGCGGAGAGTAAGTGCGGTTCGGACTACGCTGACCGCCGGTCGCGGAGCGTACCGGCCTACGGTACAACCGCATTTCGAGCTAGGACCCAATCCACATAATTATTCCATCGCTCGATTTCATCTGGACTACAGCTAAAGTAGCGAGGTGCCTTTTGAGTTGCCTCTTGAAAGAGTAGTTCAATCTGTTTTGGATTCACGGCAATCGGCTGCGACAACTCGTTGATTTCCAAGCCAGATAAAATGATTGCGTGTCTGCGGATTTCCTCCACAGTTCTTTCGTCCTCAACAAGCGTCCATATTCTTGCCGTGTGGTCGTGCGAAGCAGTAATGATCTTGCCACCGTTCGAATCGAAAAAGGCACGTATGACAATTGCAAAGTGCTCAAGCGGCGGGGATATCGGTAGTCCCGTTTGCATATCAAGGAGAAAGACACTTCCTGTTCCACGCAATCCTTCGGTTTGAAGCGTAGATCCACCGCACGCCAATGCAAATCGATTGTGCGAGTCAATTTCACAATGCCGAAACTGATACTTTCGATTAGTGAACTCCCACAACGGTTGTTCGTTCCGCCAAAAGGTGATATGACCACCATACGTCGATGTCAGGTAATTGTTATCCGTATCGAAAGCTACGGCGGTAGGCCAACTCCCAAACTCGCGTTTTCGCGTCATCTCAAAGGGGCTTTTCGTTTGCCAGAATTGAATCGATTGATCGGTGCTACAGGTCCAGGCCGTTCGCCCGTCTGTGGAATAGCCACCGCGAGTCACAGTGTCTTTGTGTGTCAAGGGAGGGCTAATGACCTTGCCGTCGTGCGAGTTTCGGATGGTCGCCGACTTGTTTACGGCCGAGACGATGAATTGATCACCGGATGGCGCAAATTGAATATTCGTTATGTTGCTTGCGGTTAGATTCGAGGAGAAGACCGCTTCGGAACTAACCGCATCCCAGCCTGTTACAGTCCCGTCCGAGCTGGCCGAAAGTAGCAGTTGATCTTTGGTCGGGCTGAACTTCAGATCGACAACCCCAGCCGGAGTGGATAGGTTTTTGCCGATCTGCGCGGCAAGGGTTCCGTCCCAAACTTTAACATGTCCGTCGAGACTGGCGGTTGCAGCGAGTCGACCATTGCGATCAAAACCGCAATCGGTCACAAGACCATCATGTGTCATCTCCTCACCTATTCTTTCGCCATTCTGAGCGTTCCAGATTGCGGCGGTCTTGTCGTCGCTACAGGAAATGACACGACCGCCGTCTGGGCTGAAACGTGCGACATTGACTTGGTCGCGATGTTCTAAAAGTGGTACGTCAGGAGCCAATCCGGCCAGATCCCACATCCTGACGATACCGGGAGTGCCTCCCGCGGACAAACGTCTGCCGTCTGGATGAAAAGCAATCTGCGAGACCGACTCGTCGGCAGCCAAACCCGTTCCAATCTTTTGCAAGGAATGAACCCAATAGACATCAACAATGCCATCAACTCCAGCAACAGCTAAGAAACGATGGTGGGAATCGACTGCGGAGTGGGACAGACCAACGGGGTGCCTGATCACGTTCTTGCGCTTGGCTTCCCGCGACCAAGTCGTAATGGTTCCATCATGTTGCACCGTGAGTATTTCATCGCCTTTAGCTACTTCATAGGCCCCTTGCAGAGGGCGTTCATGATCCAAGATGGACTTTTGCAGATCACCCGTTTCGATGTCTCTCAGCGTCAATGAGCCGTTGTGACTGGCAACCATCAAAACCTTCGAATTCTTTTCCGATTGGATAAAGGCAATGTTCGCTTCGAATTTGAATAGAAGTTCACTCTCCTGAGCCTCGACACGCCAGCAACTTGCTTGGCACTGTTCCATGTTATCCTTGCTCACGGAATATGTGAGCAGTTTGCGATTGTCCAAAAAGTGAACTTGACTTGCTTTTCCCGAAAGCCCGTGACGAAATGCTCCGCTTTGGGCATCCCAAATTTTGACTTGACCCTCCCGGTCGGCCGTTGCAAGCAACTGCCCATCCTTGGAGAAATCAATCGACGTTACGTGGGCTGTGTGTGGCAGGTCAGCGATCTTGGACCCAGTGGAAAACTCCCAAAGGTGGGCAGCATGGTTGTTCTTTGCAAAAGATAGAATTCTCGTTTCGGTGGGATCGCAGCTTACGTCAACCACGAGTCCATCATGCTGCATCTTGGGTGTTAAGAACAAGTCTTTGTCGGTGGCGTAATGGAACACGCCGCCGGCTTGTGTTGCTACCAACACATGACTTCCCGAAGGACTGAATTTGAGTTTGCGAACGGTGCTCCCGGCGAATTTTACCAGACCTAGTCGAGGATGGCTTTTCCATGTCATTGCGACTCGTGTACGCTGCACTCCAGCCTCATCGTCGGTTTCCTCGAGGGCTTTGGCGAACCAAAGGATCGACTTTGAGAAAACCCCCAATTCTAATTGACGCAGCCCGTTTTGCACGTAGGAGTCCGTCAATCGTTTCTTGCTAATGGCAGCGCTGATTTGAGCGAGTTCTTTTTGTTTGCCGACAACGACTGCGACCCAATTTTCTCGAAACGCCCAGGCGGTCGACATTGCAGTCAGCACAAGAAGTAGTCCCAGGACCATACCCAACAAGACCGCGATGCGAGGATTTCTACGGGACCATCTTTTCAGCTTGGAGATGCTGCTCTCTGGTTTGGCGAGAATGGCTCGGTCTTCCAACCATCGCCGCAGGTCATCTGCTAAGTCCTTGGCCGTTGCATAGCGATTGTCCGGATTTTTATCCATCGCTTTAAGGGTGATGGTCTCAAGTTCCTTTGGGATCATTTCATCGATTTTGCGCGGCGGGACAGGGTCCTCATACACGACTTGATGCAGCATCATTCTGCCGCTGCCGCGAAACGGATTTTCACGGCAGAGCAGACGATACAAGATGACACCGAGGCTGTAGACATCGCTTTTCGCCGATACTTCAGCGTGCTTTCCAGTGGCTTGTTCGGGTGCCATAAAGGCTGGAGTTCCCAGAATCTCTCCCTCCAGCGTCATCGTCTGTTCACCTTCTAGATTGCGCGCCAACCCAAAATCGGCAACGTAGGGGTTGTTCGCAGCATTTAAAAAGATATTGCTGGGCTTTAGATCCCGATGAATGATGCCTTGCTGATGCGCGAAGTGCACGGCATCTGAGATTATCACCAGCAAGCTCGCGGCCTCCTTGGCGGCGATGGACATGCCGCTAATACGATCTGCCAGAGTCACTCCGTCGATGAACTCGCAGACAATATAGGGAAGTTCTCCCTCCGCATTGATCTCGTGTACCTGGACGATGTTGGAATGGCGGAGCTTGGCTACATTTCGGGCCTCACGAATGAATCGCTCTTTTTCATTGCGAGTGACGAAGTGCCCGGCCCGGGGAACCTTGATCGCAACGTCTCGATTTAAGTTGGGGTCATGCGCTCGATAGGCAGTACCGAATCCGCCGGAGCCCAAAAACGAGATGACATCGAAACGACCGATTCTCTCCGGAATTTCTCGGATGGGAAAAGAGTAAGGGCCATCTCCACCGAACGTAACAACGCTGCCACAACTTGCACAGGTAACATCCGGACGGTCCGCGTCGATGAGGTTGATGCGATTGCCGCAATGCGGACAATCCAATCGAACTACCTTTTCCATATGGATACGGGGTGTGCGAGGCGGTCTTCGCCCCACAGGCACGTTTTTAGTTTCGTCCGTTTTTCGGCCAGCAATTCGAAAGACAGATTCGGCGAAACGGAGTCGCTTTTCGAGATCCGGTTGCAAGTCCTGGTTCTCGACGATCAATTTGCCTCGAACGTCAGCTTCACTCGAACCAGCCAAAATGGAATCGAGAAACTCTGCGACTAGTTTCTCAATACGTTGTTCTGGGTTTTCCATTGGATTCTTTGCTTTCGAGAATCAAAGGAGCGCAGACGCGCGCGAGGGTGCAATGATTAAACAAGTTGGCAGTTGGCAGTTGACGGTTGGCAGTTGGGCGCGGACGTGCGCGCGGGTGCGATGATTAAGCTTCGGTGCATTTCGGGATGCCGCCTTCGCAAATCATTACCGGCTTGGATGGATCCGGACACTCGCAATCGCCATCGCAAATAATGGACCCGCATCTTGGCTCAAGCGGATCTCCAATTTCCCCCCCTCCGACCATTGGTTCCATCCATTCGCGAATTTGGGAAGGGGTTGGAATTTGAGTTCCTTGAAAAAGTAACTTTCGCCCGTACAAAACCGAAACGCGGATCTCGAAAATCGTTCCTGCCACAAATTTGAAGGCTGTCACACGGTCGTTCAGCATTGCGGCCACATTGTATTGGGGACCCTCATCGAAGGAGAGCCGGAAGGTCTTACCCAAGTCCTCTAAAAGCACAACGACAGTATTCCGGAATGGGCCATAAAATTGATGAAATAGTTCTCTTTCGATCACTTGCATGTTGTTTGCTTTACGTTCGGTGACTAGGTTCGCCAAGA
>JBBRJI010000440.1:0-5512 GCA_038219625.1 Pirellulales bacterium
AACTCAATAATTACTCCAGTCGTCTCAGACTACCCATAATGCCTGTCTTAAATCATGGCAAGGCGGCCTTGTCCAAAATACGCAAGAGCATGCCACGTAAAGAGAAGCTCGAAACTCCAGTTTCGAGGCAGATTTCGACTAATCGGATAGACGTAGCAACGTGAAAAACCACGTCATTGGAGTGCCGCACTGTCGTTGACTGCATCAGACGACTACATTAGTCAGCGTCTGACGGGGGTGGCGAAAACTTTGGCGCCGTCGACTCGACCGATTCAGGCTCATCCGGCTTGTCGAATCGAAGCGATTTTGGCTCGTAAGTCTCCACGGCTTGAAATTCGCGTTTAAACTCGTCAACGCTACGTTTTAGCCCACGGTAAGTGCCTCCCAGATTCCTTGCAACTTCCGGGAGCTTCGCACCGAATAGCATCAACGCAACGATACCAACCAACACCATTTCAAAGGTACCGATTCCACCTAGCATATCTCGACAAGCCCACGATTCGAGAACTGTTTCATTGAATGCACCTTCATTGAATGCACCACCACAGAAAGATTACAAGCTCTTACTAGGGGGATCGATAGACGGATCTGCATCTTCGTCCCGCATCCCCTTCTTGAACTCGGTTGCACTACGGCCTAGGTTTCTCATTAGCGATGGCAAACGCGCACTCCCAAAAAGGAGCATGGCGATCACCAAAAATATCAATAACTCATAACCGCCAAGGCCGAACATAGGTGGGGTCCAATAAGCAAGGGGAGGTGGGTTGTTCGAACGAAGTGCTGTTCCTTCGCCCAATTCATTCTATTGGCCACAGCCAGCGTGTCAAACGATGACCACCCCTTTGTTCAAGTTAAAAACCATGCCAGTCAGTTTGATGCGATTCTATTCCAGTGCTGAAAAGTTACCGAACGCCGAAAAAGACGGTCATTACCAACAGACGATTGCCTATCGAAGCAGAATTCTAAGGAATTCAGTGCAATCTTGGATTCTAGCGTTTTCAGCTCCGAAAGCACTTTAACCTTGGTCACTTCGTTAAAAACCTACCGTCCTTGCCCCTCCCTACGCGCATTTGCCATTTCCCAAAAAATTGGAATCACACTGACGGCGACAATACCGATTGTAACCAGGAAAAAATTCTCTTTGATCCACTCTAAGTTCCCAAACCAATATCCTGTCACCAAGAACAACGTGACCCATACACTGCCGCCAACGACGTTATAAAGCCAAAAACGACCAAAGTGCATTCGGCCAATTCCAGCCACGAACGGTGCAAAAGTTCGAATAATGGGTACAAATCGAGCGAGGATAATCGTCTTTGCACCATACTTCTCGTAAAAATGCTGAGCCCTCATTAAGTGATTCTTGTTCAGCCATCTCGACGATTCGCTTCGGAATACCCGAGGCCCGATTTTTGCCCCGATCCAATAGTTAATTGCATCGCCACCCACCGCCGCCACAATCAACAGCGGGATCATGATCGGTAAACCAAGTTGCGCATCGTTGCTGGCACATAAGGCACCCACGGCGAACAAAAGCGAATCGCCAGGCAAAAAGGGCATCACCACTAACCCGGTTTCGCAGAAAATAATTGCGAACAAGACTGCATAGACCCACTCCGGACCGATCATCGCGACCAACTCGTTTAGGTGGCGGTCGAGATGCAAAACCCAACTTAGAATGTCGTTCAAATTCATAAACTCAACTCGGTGCGCTCCTGGCGAGCTACATGTTAGGAATTTTGTGTCAGAGACCACTATGCGCGGTCGTCCGACATCAATCGCCGACGTTCCGAAAAGAATCCATCGAATCACCAAAAGCAAAGCCCACCTCGTCAGCGAATTCAGTACAACCGGAATAACTTTACTCCGAAATCAATTCAGTCGGCATGCAAAGATCCGAATGTGACGTTGACCATCGCCCAGATCAACAAAAGACGAAGTGCACTGCCAACCTGCCGCCAGGATCCACTTCTCAAAACGATCCCCGGTATGACGCTGCGGTTCGCTCAAATAAACCACTCCACCTTCTGCCAAATGACGTCGCATACAAGGTTCCAGAACCGGAAACAACTTGGAATCGTATACGACATCGGATCCGATGATCATCGGAAACGGTTGTAGCTTAGAATTCCTGTCTCGCCAATCCAACAGCCTCACCTGCACGTTTCCGGATACTTGCCTCGCGTTGAATTTGCACACCATCAAGGCAGTCGGCACCGCGTCGGTAATTAAGACCTCCGCCCCTCGAATACCTGCGGATATGCCGGCACGGCCACTACCGCCCCCTAGCTCCAATATCCGGATCCCATTCAAGCACGAGAGCGTTCCAAGGAATTGGTCTAGCCCCTGCGCCGCTCGCCAAGAGGCCGCCCAGAATGGATCCAACTCCACCGTCCCTTCCCGACTCTCGGAAAGGGCATTCAAAAGCAACGCATCGGAATCGACGACCCGGGTCCATGCGTATTCCCTGCCCGCGATGGTTGTCGACGTATGCTCAATCGACACTTGCTGTTGAATCCTCGCCAGCAGCCTTGCTTCACTGGCGGAACGGCTGGATGATTGTCTCGGCACAATTCTACCTTGGCTCTTCCATTTCCCGAATATAAGCTCGTAGCCTTGCTAGCTCATCTTCCGTACCTTTGAGCTTGAGCATGTTGGAAACCCGCTTTTGAAGCTCATGCGAATTAACCGGCTTGGACAAGAAGTCGTCCGTGCCGGCAGCGACTGCCCTTTCGATATCGCCCAGCTCGCTCAGTGCGGTCACCATCAAAATCATGATTCGAGAACGTATGGGATCGGCCTTAAGCTTGCGGCAGACTTCAAAACCATTCAGCTTCGGCATCATGATATCCAACAGAATCAAATCCGGTTGAAACGACTCGACTTTGTTCAACGTATCTTGGCCATCAACGGCCATCTCCGTATCGCAATCGATCTTGACGAGCAAGGCTTCAAGCAGCTCTCGATTCTGTGCGTTGTCGTCCGCGATGAGTATTCGTGGTGTGGTCATGAGTTATGTCTGCACAAGAGTTAAACGGCGATGGCCAAACCTGCCGCGGGGACAGGGAAGTGATTGGTCATTTGCTTGACTTCCGAGCGTACCTGCTCCAACACAGCCTCGTTATCGTGCGACTTTAGCGCCGTCGCAATCCAAGACCCAATCGTCCTAAACTCATCGATTCCCATCCCTCGAGTCGTCAAGGCGGGAGAACCGATTCGAATCCCGCTTGGATCCATCGGCTTGCGAGTATCGAACGGAATCATGTTCATGTTGACTGTTATCCCGCATTGATCGAGAGCCCTTTCGGCTATCTTTCCGCCTATTCCGAAGCTAGTAACGTCCACCAACACGAGGTGGTTGTCTGTCCCGCCACTTATCAACCTCAAGCCGTGTGACATAAGGGAATCGGCCAGTGATCTTGAATTATCGATTACCTGCCTGCCGTACTCTTTAAAGCTCGGTAGCAATGCCTCGGCAAAACACACCGCCTTGCCAGCTACGACGTGCATCAGTGGACCACCCTGAATTCCTGGGAACACGGCACTATTGATCGGTTTTGCGTATTCGCTTTTGCAAAGAATCAATCCGCTTCTTGGGCCTCTCAAAGTCTTGTGCGTCGTTGTCGTCACATAATCGGCATAAGGTACCGGCGAGTTGTGAACTCCAGCAGCCACTAAGCCCGCATAGTGTGCCATATCGACCATCAACTTCGCACCGACTTCCTTCGCAATTTCCGCAAATCGATCATGGAAGATCTCTCGAGGATAAGCGCTTGCTCCGGCCACGATCAGCTTTGGCTTCTGTTCTCTCGCAAGTTTGGCTACTTGATCGAAATCAATTCGATGGTTGACCGGATCAACGCCATAGGAATGAAATTTGTAGAGCTTGCCACTGATATTCAGCTTCATTCCGTGAGTCAAGTGCCCGCCCTGTGCCAAGTCCAATCCTAGGACGGTATCGCCTGGTTCCAGAGCCGACAAATAGACGGCCGTGTTGGCTTGCGAGCCCGAATGAGGCTGCACGTTGGCATGCTCGGCTCCGAATAGCTCTTTCGCGCGATCGATGGCCAGTTGCTCGACAACATCCACAAACTCGCAGCCACCGTAGTAACGCCTGCCTGGATAGCCCTCGGCATACTTGTTGGTAAGCACACTACCAACTGCCTGCATAATGGCAGGGCTGGTATAGTTCTCACTTGCAATCATTTCAAGCCCCTCCTGCTGGCGAAGTGCTTCCGATTCAATTGCGGCCCAAATGGCTGGATCCTGAGACTGGAGTATGCTCATAAGTCAAATTAATGGAATAGGGGGATGGGAGACTAAAAGACGATTGAGTTTACTATAGATTCTCAGCTAGGTCTTGGGCGGCGTCAATCTAAGTTGGATACGTTGAAAAACTGGTTAAATCACAGGCAACTTAGCTCGACCGCTTTGCTCGTCTGAGTCGTTCGTTGGTTGTTTTCGGATCCGCGCGGCAATCCAAAACTGCGACGACATCAATGAATTCGTCGGCAACCAAGTAATGATCGCAAATGGAAATCGTTCAGATATCGTCCCGTGCTTCATCCCTGAGCTCGACGCCCATTCAGTCGTTCGTTGATATCCACGAATGCAGCATCGATGCGCAGTCCGGGTTCGCTTGAAGGGTTTGCGATACGATTGGCCAACACATCGCCGTGCCAGTCAGGAGAAACGAGTCCGACCGGATTCGACGACAAATCCCGCCACAAAATGTTCATTGCGGTTAACTTTTCGTTAGGTGTAAGTGCTGACAGCATATTTTCGAGCGACATCAGGTTTTCCTCCAGTTCCAATTGTACTCGCCAAGCAGTCGGTTGGCAAAACGGGCTTGCACCGACGCATCCGGCAAGTCAGGGCCTCACCCAAGAATATGCTGTGTCCCTTTAAGTCTTTCGAACACCTCAATCCGTTCGGATATAAGGACTTCGAGACCGACAAGCGACAAGCGACAAGCTTATCTGCGTGGATGTGAAGGCGACCGACCAGCTTGGTCGGGCTTTTGTCATTGAGGTCCAAATAGTGGTCCAATCGAGTTTCGCCAAGCGAGCGGTCTTTTAAGCATGCGAGGCGTACACCGATCAGCTTCGCGCCGGTCAAGGGTATAGCAACCTCAAAGCGACTTATTCAATCTGTTTGTTGATGAGGAATTTGTGGGACGACGGGCAACTTCATCACCAGTTCCAGTTGGTTGACCGGGAGCGCAGGATGGTTTTGGAAGAATCAATCGAGATTCACACGGTCGAACTTGCGAAGTACAATGGAGATCGAACTGGGGTTCGAACGGCGAGCGTCCTTGAACAATGGTCTTATTGGATTAAGAATGCGAGCGAACACACGATGGAAGAGTTACGCGATTTGCTCCCAGGCTTGGAGTTTCTTCGAGCGACAGGTGAGTTGAATGCAATTCGAGAGATAACGGAGGAAAAGCAGATGTACGATGCAAGAGAAAAGGCCAGCTTGGATATTCAATCCAATTTGATCGATGCGAGAC
>JBBRJI010000441.1:0-5510 GCA_038219625.1 Pirellulales bacterium
GAGCCCTGTCACGCGCCAAGCGTTGATCGCCCAGTCGAGAGGCTCTTGCAGCAACTGTTCGATCGAACGAGCTCGCTCAATCGAGCCGAACAGTTGATTGACAAATGGGGTAAGGGATGAACTCACTAATCCAGAACCTCACCTTTGGGTTCAGGCAGAAAGAACCCGATGATAAACGCGAGCACCGCGATGACCGTGGCAACATAGCCAGCCGCCTGTGCCATGATCATCGGTGTGACTTTTTCCGCAGCTCCAGCCAAGTACGGCGCTACGATGTTCGTGGTGACAACGGCCATGCTGGTACCAATCATGCGTCCGCCAACGTTCGTCGCAAAGCTGCCACCGGTCCCTCGTAAATGCAACGGGAACACTTTTGGTAAATACTCACCGAAGTAGCTAAACTGCGCGACCGTCAGCAAACCACAGGCGCCATAAGCCCAGTAAAAACTCGAGCCGCCTGATTTGTACAAAATGAAATACGCAAGCGGAATCATCAAGAGGGCAGGAATCTGGAACACTTTCAGGAGCATCACGCGACTGATTCCGAAGATGATCAAGCAGGCTAACAGAATGCGCCCAATAAGACCTCCATATTCTTGATACAATTGAACCGTATTGCCGACTTCTTTCACTTGGATGTTCAGCGGTTCTTGCTTCTTAAAGTTATCGCGAAGCTGTCCTTTGATCGCCGTGCGTTCCGGTGAATCGGCGGTTGTTTCATCGAAGGCTGCATTCAACTTGGCGGCTTCGGCTCTCAACGGTCTCAATTCTCTGCTTTGTTCCGCCAGCTCGGGCAGTCCTGGGGCGATACGAAGCGGAGTCAACTGAAGTGCACCAAACGCGATTCCATACGCACAAGCCGAGAGCATTGCCGTCACGATGGTCACACGACGGAATTCCGGTGCGAACAAGGCACTGATCTTGGGTCGCTTGAGTGTACCTGCGGCCTTGCGTTCCATCCAAATTCGGGACTCGGGCACAAACGGAAGCAGAAGTGCGATCGGAATTGCAGGCAGCAATCCTGTGCAAAGCAAATACCGCCACGAAGCAGGGTCGGTACCATTGGGCGCGAGCGGCAATCCAAAATCCGGAAAGTTTTTTATGTTGGCCAAGATCCAGACGTTCACCTCGGTTACCAAGATTCCACCAAGCGATGCAAATGCCTGTGTAATGCCGAGCCATCTCTCTCGTTGTTTCTTGTCTTCGAAGACTTCCGCAAGCCATGTGATCGCAGCTACGAATTCAACGCAAACACCGATAAAGGTGGTGCTTCTAAAGAAGATAAACCAACCAAGCGTGGTGCTGTAAGCCGCCAAAAATGGGGAGAGTGAATACACGAAGATACTGGCAGCCATCACGAACTTGCGGCCAAGGCGATCGGTCAGAGATCCTCCGATCAATCCGAAAACACCACCACAAAGCGCGGAGATCCAAAGCAGTCTACCAGTCCACAAACTGACCGACGGGTGGCTGAGCGGTACATCCAACAGCTCTGCAATCGCCGGCGGCGCTGCTAATGGCGTCATCAGCAGTTCGTAGGTGTCGAACAAGAAACCGATACTTGCGATGACAATGATCAACCAGGTGGTTAGCGAGAACTGGCTTTTGGTTTCCATGGAGGCAGGCTTTATGGGGGCTGGTCGGAGTGTTGACTTGAGCAGTGAGATTGAAACAGTGAGAAGTATAGCCTGGCGCCACGCGGCTATCGAGTACCATTGGACTCTGGCACTTTGAATCCGCTGCTAATACTCTATTATTGTTCGTACCGCCTAGCCACTATCCATCAACTTTCGAATCCAACTGTGTCACCCGCTATTCTTGTCACTGGTTACGGTGGTTTTCTTGGTCGGGCGATCTGCCGCGAGCTTTTGAGCCATGGTTATCGCGTCCGGGGAATTGCCCGAAAAAAGTATTCCGAGCTAGAAGCGCTAGGAGTCGAGTGCATTCAGGCCTCGGCTACCGATCCGTCAGCCTGCGATGACGCATGTCGCGGGATGGACGGGGTAATTCATACCGCAGCTTTAGCCGGAGTTTGGGGGCCAGCCAAACTTTATGAACAGACCAATATAGGAGCGACTGAAAATCTACTGAGATCATGCAAGAAACACGGCATTGGGGCTTTCGTCTTCACCAGCTCTCCCTCGGTAACCTTCGATGGGAAGGCTCAATGCAACGTTGATGAAAACGTGCCGTATCCGAACCAATGGCTCTGCCATTACCCTCGAACCAAAGCGATAGCGGAAAAGGAAGTCTTGGCGGCGAACCAGCCGACCCGTTTTGCAACTTGTTCCTTACGGCCGCATTTGATTTGGGGAGTTGGCGATCCGCATTTGATTCCAAGCGTGATTGAAAAATGCCGATCAGGTAGGCTGCGCCGGGTTGGAGATGGCACAAATTTGATCGATACGGTGCATGTCGACCACGCGGCGATCGCCCATCGATTGGCTTTGGAACGGATGCTGGATCGCGACCAGAACGCATCCGGACGTGCTTATTTCATCACGGACGGCGAACCGGTCGAATGTTGGAAGTGGATCACGACGATTTTGGAGTCCGCTCAGTTGAAGGCACCCAACAAAAGCATCTCGTTTCGAAACGCCTATCGGTTGGGTGGCGTTATGGAGCAGATTTACAGCCTTTTGCGAATAGCAAGCGAGCCGCAGATGACGCGGTTTGTGGCGGCTCAACTCGGGATGGATCACTATTTTGATATTTCGTCGGCCAAGGAGCGGCTGGGTTACGTGCCGATTCAGAACCGAGCGGAACGCGTGGCGGAGCTTTCGCAGGTCAGTCGCTCCGCCGACTGAAGGTCAGTCTAATTCCGACATAAGTGCAACCCTACTTCCAAATGAGGCCAGAAATCCGCGTAGCGAGCGATCTGATTATAATAGTCGCAAACCCTTTGTAAAAAACACTTTACGGGATTATCATGGCGTCCTTGACCCCCGCTTTGACTGGGCTGTGCGACAAATAGGAGTTTACGAAAAATGCGTTGATACGAGTTTTGTTCCGTTCCGCGATCTAGCCTTCCAGGTTGGTCGATCTAGCCTTCCAGGTTGGTCGATCCGGCCTTTCAGGTTGGTCGATCTGTCCTTTCGGGTTGGTCGGGGGCTCGTCCCCCACCAACCTTGTTTTGGCGTACTAACGGCTGGCACACGCGAATCGCCCCGTTCCCCTCGGCTTTGCCCGCCTCCGGCGGGCAAAGCCGAGGGGAACGGGAGTTTGGTCACGCATTTTAGTACGCCAAAACGCATCCGTCGGGGGCAAGCCCCGAACGGCTGGGCGGGGCAAGTCCCGCACGGATGGGCTAGCGATATTGTCTGACTCTATTGTCGTTCGGAACAAAAAAGACTCGATATAAATAAGAAAGAATTATCGAAACTGCTATTTGTAGCACAGCCCCCTCTATGACTCAAAATCCAGCAACGATGGTTGGCGGATTGTCGAGGACATCCGTCGACGGAGCGACGGATCTACGAAAACCGTTTTGGGGTTGTGGATTTGTAGGCTCTTTCGCATACTATTGCCTCGAATTATTCAGAAATTGGGTTGAGCCACACCTTGCTGCGTAGCGAGTTGAAACGGCCGCGGGACACCGAAGGCCGTTTGTTTTTTGATGCGGGACTTCTCGCTTCAATCGGACTCAACCAGGCGACATGCGTGCTTTGGCAAGCAATGATTCGCAAACACCTTTTGCTTCGAGCGATCGCTCGGAAATGAGAACGACGTATGGGACGTTATACAGGCCCCAAGGCCAGAGTGAATCGACGCTTCGGAGCATTGCTTTACGAAAGCGCGGGTGCCGTTCGGGCTTACGAAAAGCGAAGCGAGCAACCGCCAGGGATGCACCCAAAGGGCCGCCGAACGAGCAATTACGGCACCGCTTTGTCCGAGAAGCAAAAGATCAAGTATTACTACGGCCTAGGCGAACGACAGCTTCGTCGCTACTTCGATGACGCGGTGCGCAAGAAGGGAAATACCGGCGAAACTCTTTTGCTGATGTGCGAAAGACGGTTGGACAACATCGTTCGACGCATCGGTCTTGCCAAGACGCGACCGCAAGCCAGACAAGGGGTCGCGCACGGTCACTTTAAGGTCAACGGCGTGAAAGTTTCGAGCCCTTCGTATGTGCTTCGCCCCGGCGATGTCATCGAAATCCGAAACAATGAAGCGGTGCGAAATCTTTATCGAGGAATCATTGCAAATAGTTCACCCATCCCGTTGGATTGGGTGACTTTCGACAGTGAAGGTCTTAGGGCGACGATTCAAGGCAATCCTGGCCCAAGCGATATTTCGCTGCCAGTGAATGCTAACATCGTGGTCGAATTCATGTCCCGATAGTTTTTCTCAGCTTGTTGATCAACTCATGCATTCTCCTGTTGTCGTTTTGGGCGGTGGACCTGGTGGTTATGCGGCCGCTTTTTTGGCTGCCGACGAAGGCCTAGAAGTTGTCCTGGTCGAAGCGGAATCCCGACTTGGCGGCACGTGCTTGTTGCGAGGATGCATTCCATCCAAAGCGCTTCTGCATGTTGCTAAGGTGCTGGGTGAGGTGCATGAGATGAGCGAAGATTGGGGAGTCGAATTCGGCGCCCCAAAAATCGATGTCAACAAAGTTCGAGCTCGAAAAGACAAGGTGATCGACACGCTGACGGGTGGTTTGAGCCAACTCGCCAAACGACGCAACGTCAAGATCATCAAAGCCCGTGGGAAGTTCGAAAATTCAACGACTTTGCTGATTGAAGGGGACGATCCATCGATTCCCGAAGAGCGAAAAATCACGTTCGACTTCTGCGTGGTGGCTACCGGCAGCGTGCCCGCAATGCCTCCATCCTTCGATATCGGTTCCAGTCGCGTGATGGACTCAACCGGTGCGTTGGCACTAGCCGATATACCTCAGAAGTTGTTGGTTATCGGTGGCGGATACATTGGTCTTGAAATGGGGACCGTCTACGCCCATTTGGGCTCCAAAGTTTCGGTCGTCGAATGGACCGATGGCTTGTTGCCCGGCGCCGATCGCGACTTGGTCAAGCCGCTTCACAATCGTCTCAAGAAGCTATTTGAAGAGCGAATCTATCTGAACACCAAGGTCGGCTCAGTGGCAGAGGTCGACAACCAAATTGAAGTAACGTTCGAAGGGCCCGGCAAGTTTGGTCATGAGCGATTCGATCGCGTATTGGTCAGCGTCGGCAGGAGACCGGTCAGCCAAGGGCTCGGACTTGAAAACACGAGCGTTCAGGTTAACCCGCGTGGATTCATTGTCTGCGACATGCAACAGCGAACTGGCGATCCACATATCTTTGCCATAGGTGACGTTGCTGGCGATCCGATGCTTGCACATAAGGCCAGCCACGAAGCCAAGGTTGCGATAGAAGTCATTCTCGGAAAACCAGCCATCTTCGATAAAGCGGCGATCCCTGCCGTCGTTTTCACCGACCCGGAGATCGCGTGGGCAGGCTTGACAGATGACCAAGCGAAACGAGAGGGACGCAAAGTCGATATTGAGGTCTACC
>JBBRJI010000442.1:0-5507 GCA_038219625.1 Pirellulales bacterium
TCCCTGACCGTGGTCATGCTCAGGTCTGGCTACGGTGTTTTTGTTGATATTTTGCAAAACCGCTCGACAAACAAACGACAACTGGTGGCGCAACAGTCGGCCAACCTTGAACTCTCCAACAGGCTTAACCAGACCTACCTAGCCCTTGCCACGAGTCGTCGGCAAGCACGATGGCGGGAAGTCATGGTCGTCAAGATTGTCAAGGAATCGGATGATGTGAAATCGTTTTACTTGGTGGCCCAAGACTACGAACCTTTTCCGCCCTCCTTGCCTGGACAACATATTCTGGTTCAGCAAACACCGCCACCCGATTCGCAAAGGGTTTGTCGCTGCTATTCCCTCTCGGATGATTGTGCGGCTGGCCATTGGCGTATTTCGGTCAAGAAGAGTTCGGACCACCCCCAGAGCACTAGCCGTTGGCTCCACGACGAAATCGAAGTAGGGGATATTCTAAAGGTTCGTGGACCGTCTGGTGCTTTCTATTTGCGACCAACTGCAGAACGCAACTTGGTTTTTGTCAGCGCGGGCATCGGCATCAGTCCGATGCTGCCAATGCTGATAGAAGCAATTCGAAGACGCTGTGGTTCCATTCACTTTTATGCGCAGTTTCGCGATGTAGCCCACATGCCTTTTGCCGATTCGCTCTCCGATTTGGCTGCCAAATACCCTCAAATTGCTATGAATATCTGGATTAGTCGCTTTCCCAAAGGAGTTCGTCGTGCGACGCGAGGTTTGTTCTTCGAAGGCAAGTTTCAAGTAAATGAATTGCTGAGCCATGGTGGGGCGATAGACGGAAGTGACTATTACCTGTGTGGACCAGAGGAATGGCAGGATCAAATACGAGCCGGGCTAGTGCGGGCTGGTGTGGGAGCGGAAGCCATTCAGTATGAACTATTCCAACAAAAGGAAAAACCCATATCCACCAGAGACGAATTTATACAGCACAGTATCCATTTCAAACAATCCAACGCAAACGTCCGATTTGAATCAAGCCATAAGAGTCTGCTTGCCTGCGCTGGGCAAAATAGCGTTTCCATGGAGAGCGGATGTCGTACCGGTGCATGTGGCAGTTGTGCGGTGAGGCTACTGCGAGGAAAAGTGCGTTACACGCGTGAGCCACAGTTTCCCATGCAGGAAAGCGAAATACTCCCATGCGTGTGCGTGCCAGAAAGCGATATCGAAGTCGACGTGTAAAATCGATATGTGTGATTTTTCGATTTCATTTGCAACAGCACTGAACTATTTTGGGTTCTGTCTAGAGACAATAGGCCTAGGGCAATCGAATTGGAGCACTTGCAATGTCTGTTCGGAATAACCGAATTCAATCGTTTCGTCAGCGGGACAGTTTATGCAACCAGGTTGTTTATTTGTTCCTTCTGAGTTTGTTTTTTCCTGCGAGTGCTCGTTGCTATCAACCCGAAACGGCCAAAGAAACGCTGAAAATTCTGTTTGCGGGCGACATCATGTTGGATGGAGGACCGGGGAATTTCGTGGCCAATGGCAAAGATCCGTTTGCCGCCTGCGCACCGCTTTTTGAAGGAGTGGACCTTTGCATTGGAAACCTGGAATGTGTGCTCGGTCGAGGAGGTGAACAAAAACTCAAACCTTACGTCTTCCGCGGTGCTACGGATTCGCCCCGCTTTATTAAAAAGTACTTTCACGCGGTAAGCTTAGCCAACAACCACTCTATGGATTATGGTACAGAAGGGATGACGGAGATGCTCGCTGTACTGGATCGTGAGAAACTCCCCTATTTCGGCGGAGGAATCAATCTCAAGCAAGCTATGGCTCCATTTGTTGTTGAGCTCAAGGGACACAAAATTGCGATTTTGGGTTTCAACGAGTTTCGTGCCCAGGAATATGCCGCAACCCAGGATGTTGCCGGAAATGCACCCCTTTCCGATTTGGAAGCGGCCAAAGCGATCAAAAATGCGAAAGGGAAACTTGGCTGCGATGTGGTTATTCCGTTTTTGCATTGGGGTCAGGAATTGACGCCAGCACCTCGGCCAGATCAGGCGATATCGTCGAGAATTTGGATCGACGCCGGAGCGACGGCGGTGATTGGTGCTCATCCGCATGTGACGCAAACCATCGAGACATATCGTGGTTCGCCGATCATTTACAGCCTTGGGAACTTTGCGTTTGACTATTTCCCGGTCGACCCACCCGAGTGGACCGGCTGGGTCGCGGTGCTGGAAATAGAGCCCAGTGGAGCAGTCGGGCTAGAAATCAAAACGATCATTTTGGATGCAGCAGGGTGTCCAAAACCCGCACCAACGGACTGAAATTTGGTTCTGCCGCTGGCCGTACAATCCATCCAATCCCTACCAATCTCGAAGACCTTTGTCTGCTCCTGAATTCGGCTGCAGAATCAATTTGATGGTGCACCTTGTTTTCTTCGTGCATGACTGGAATCTGCGGTTTGCGTAGACTAGTCTGATAGCTTAGATCTTTCCCTCGTTTGTACTCTCTCTTCCAGGTGACGACCGGCATGGCAAACTACGTATCGCTCGATGAAGCCGCAAAAGTTCTCGGCATTTCTTCCGACGAACTCGTTGAAATGCGATCCCGTGGCGAAATATTTGGCTATCGCGATGGGAAATCATGGAAATTCAAAACCGAGGAAATAGAACGGGTTCAATCGGAATTAGACGGTGACGCATTGGACGAGGAAGCGGGTGGGTCGTCGATTTTGATCTCCGAACGACAAGTAGGGCCATCAGGCAGCAAGAGTGGATCAACCATCGGCAAAGAGGGCGCGAGTGACTTATCGCTTGGAAGCGATCTTAATTTAGCCGACGATGACGAGCGAATGGGGAGCGATGTTGCGTTGGTTCCAGATCCAAGGAGTGGTAGTGGGGTACGGTTGGTGAATAAAAAACCAGGGTCAGCCGATAGCAGTGGCATTGAATTGGACGGGGAGAGCAAAAGCGTTAGCGCCAATCCGGAACTCAAGTTGCCGCAAGAAGGAGGCTCGGGCAGCGAAGTGGAACTGGGTAGCGATTTGAACTTGATGGGGGATGAATCGCCGGACGAAAGCGGTTTTGATCTGATGAGCAAAGATTCTAAGCTCGGTTCTGGATCTAAGGGTGGGAGCGGTAGCATCGGACTTGGTGCAGATCTTGAACTGGCCAGCGATGACGAAGATGACTTAGTCTTGGGATCGGATTCTGGAGTTGGGCTGGCTTCCGAAAGCGGCATCAATTTAATGAGCCCTTCCGACAGCGGCTTGTCCTTGGAAGACGAACCCCTTGACCTTGCCGGAACAGGTATCTCTGGACTCGATTTGGGTGGTGAGGTTGCGGGTGGCTCGGGTTCAGGTGGCTCGGGTTCCGCGAGTGGTATGAGCGGTCTCGGAAGTGGTGCCTTGATCGATTTCCAACAAGGAGAAGAGTTCCAACTCACTCCGTCCAGTGGCGGCATCGAAGTCGATGACGATAGTGGGTCACAAGTTATCGAATTAGAGGACTCGAGCGAGTTTGGTGCCATTCCCGGTGGCGGCATGGGCGGTTTTGATCCGATCGACGAACAAGGTGGATTCGGCGGGGAAGGTTTTGGCGACGAAGCGGCTTTGGCCGGCGGTGCGCTAGCCGCGGGTGCCGGCATGCGTGGTGTTCCAGAAACCCCGTACGGCACTTTGGATGTCATGCTTCTCTTGGGGATTCTGCTGTTGATGGGGTTGGGTGGGTTGTTGCTGTCGGACCTGATGCGTAATATGTGGGCGTGGGAAGGTCAAAACGACTATACGTCTGGTCTAACATCCATGTTGGTTAATGCAATCGGTGGCAAGTGATTTCCAAATCATTGGCAGGATGATGATGATGGCCGGATGATAGGGACTGCTCGATCCATTATTGTTGTAGCGAAACTCGCCAAGAGTTTCGGATGCTTCCGAAAGTCTTGGCGACTTTCGCTACGGTCAAATCGGATACTTGCAAATCGGATACTATTTATCTTCTTAGTGGGTTCAACCTGCCGAGAATTCCAATCTCTATTCGGCGGTGATGGTCATCAGTGTCCCAGATTCGTATTTGATCTTCACCAAAGCCAACATGTGCTGAATCTGTTTGGTCGCCCATGAGTTTTCGGCGATGATGAGTCGATTTTCGGCATCCAACAAATCATTGAGCACATTGCTAGGCGATGGGTTTTCTCCGTAAAAATTCTCGAATCCTAATTTATGTCCATCCACCTCGTCTCGTGAGGCAAGCGTGCTTTCGATGGCTGCCATGGTCGTTTCATAGGTGGCTGTCGCATTGAGATAGGCTGTGATGATATCAGCTCGCGCCTTGCCCAGTTCGTTCGCGTAGTCTTGTTGGAGTTTGGCAATCTCCAACCGACGGCTGGTTAGATTTGCGTTTGCAGAGCGATTGCCGACTGAATTTAGAAAGGTAAGTCCGGCTTGAAAGCTAGGTCGTCCCGAGTCAAATTGGTTTGCATATGCTCTTGAAAATTCATTGTTTCCGCGTAGGCCACGAACATAACTACTTGTGTCCAAATCCAGTTGAGGTCGGAGTTCGTTCACTGCCAAATTCTTCTGAACAACAGCGATCTGGATCGTTTCCTGTATTGCAAGAATGTCCCCACGATGGTTCAACGCAGCGATGAGTTCTTCTTCGATGAGAAAAACCGGCAGTTCGGTTGCGGGCAACGTCAACGGCACAATCTCAAAACAGTTCAGGTCGTCCAGCTCCGGGGCGTTCACCAGTTGACGAAGCGATTGCTGCAATCCCAAGATGTTGTTTTTAGCAGTCTCAATCTGACCTTGCTGAATGGCAATGGCGGCTGTTGCTCTGGACAAATGTGTCTTCACCAAATCGCGTCCTTGTCGATTTATCAGTTGCTCTTTGACTGCCTTAAGTCGTTCTTGTCCCTTTCTCGCCTGCTCAAGCAAATACCGGTGCAAGACCAACTCCCAATAGGTGTTGACCACATCCATCGTATGGTTCTGCAGTTCCCTGTTCGCAGTGGCGATTGCTTGATTCGTTTTTAGCCCCGCTACACGAATAGAGGAAGTGTTGTAATATCTCCCAGATCCTCGCATGAGCGGCTGAGTGTAGTTCAGACTTAACTTGGTGTCGGCTTGGTTGTTTGGCTTGAAGAACAGCGAGTTGTTGTCTCTCGCGTTGAACAATTGCGCAAGCTCGGTTTTTCCGCCTAAGGTATTGCGATCCCTAACGCCTATGGAGTTTTCCCAGAACTGTTCGTTGAGGCGATTTGGTCCGCCCGTCGTCAACGTGTTCCCGACCGGGTCCGAAGTGTCGTGATAGTTCGTGTTTGCGACTCTTCTTCTATCGAATTCGCCAGCAGCAATCTGAATGTCCGTACGTTGAATTTTAGGGACGATCAAAATGCTTTGAACTTTGGGGGAAAACTGCATGGATTGCCAAACGACTTGCTCCAAGGAAACTCGACACACTTTGTTCATTTCCATGGTTAATATGGGGCTAGTACACTGCTCTTGCCACCACGGAATGGTTTGGACCAATGCAACTTGCGTTGTATTT
>JBBRJI010000443.1:0-5500 GCA_038219625.1 Pirellulales bacterium
AACGGAGTACGAATACCGTCCTTCGGACTCACAAATCCTGTCGAGACAGGTACCAGCAACTGATCGACAACATCACCGTGATGAACAAAAAGTTTGTCCAAATCGGTTTCCATGGATCTGACTGTATGGTGGGAGCGTCCAAGTCATTCCGGTCGACAGCCAGGCTCTTATTCTTTGGATTCCTGAGCACATATTCGATCGTCTCGTTGACCGCGGCCGGTTTTGGATTCACTTCGTAAAACGGACTGATGATGTATGCGAAAATGATTTCGGCGACACTGGAGACTGGGCGAAGCGATCTTATTGAAGATTGTTCTGCCAGGTCCCAAAGGTCTGCCTTTTTGCCTGAGTGGGCAACCCAAAGCTGTCCATCTTTTGTGAAGTGAATCGCATGCGCTTTCCCCTGTCCCACAAGGGAAGGCTTAGAGACTTTATCAGCTAGCGAATCGAACTGCCAAACCGAACCGTCCGGTGACAGCATGATCAAGTTGCCATGGTTGTCTGCAACGATTTGTTTGATGGTAACTTCGCCCATTTCGTCAAGTTGCTTGCGGACTTTCATGGTTTCCACATCGATCACAAAGGGTTCCATGCCGTTCGGGCACACGACGCAAGTTTTGTCGTTTGCACCGATGGCCGCAACTGTCTCGGGCGGAATATCGAGCTCCAGCTCTGTTTCACGTTCTAGACTTTCCTGTTCCGACTTCCATCTACAGACCTTCCCTCGTGAGTAGGTGAGCAAGTGTTGGAAAGTCGGTGAGGCGGAAACATCCATCGGCTTTGCGAGTCTCCAATCTTTTGGAGCCAGTTCCACAAACGCCTCTGAGGGTAACGACGCTGAAGAGTTGCCGAACACGCCTGAGAATGCACGGCCCACCATGTCAGCCAGCGGTTTCCGATCTTGAGCTTGGGCTGCGCCCACAGGATTGAAACGGTAGATCCCGCTTTCACCCAAAACGGCAAAGGTGTCCTTCCACGGGATTATTTGCAACGGGTCGGTTGGAAGATCTGGGCCGCTATCCATTCGACCATCCTCCCAGATTTTCGATGAAAACGTCTTATCGTTTGGGTCGGCAAGGTCCGGAGTTCTGGCGAATTCGAGTTTCGCTCCTTGCCCTCCCCCGAGTCCAAATGGATTGAAGCGCGGCCGCCCAAAGTAGATCGCCTTTTCGCTCTCAAGCCAAACAGGACCCATGACTTTCTGACCATCCACTTCGCCGTAGGCGGTCTTCCAGGTCTTGGACGTTTCGTCCCAGAACTGAATTCTACCCTGTTGTGTGGCTAACATGACGGTGTCATTGATTGCGTAGATGCGCTGCGTTTGCGGCTGAATGTGCAGGAAGAAGTCAAAATAAAAGTGGATTAGTCCAACGCCAAAACAAACACCCCAGAACAGGGCCGTAATGACGACACAGATAATCGGATTCTTCCAAATCAAACCAACGAAGGCCGACACAGAATAGAAAATCATGAACGCAAATATAAACAATGGGATGCACCAGAGTATCCCGATGTTCCAAATACCAAGTCGTGTGCCTGCATATAGGTATAGCCCAACTAAGAGGAATACGATGTTGAAAGCCACGAAGATACAGCCGCCCAAAAATTTCGTGAGGAAAAGCAAGTTTCGAGACAAAGGCTTGCTCAACAATAAGTGCAAGGAGCCCGTTTGAAACATGTCCGGGATCATGGGGCTGGTAATAATGATCGCAATAAACATGGCTGCAATCCCCAGCCCCAATCGCATCACCAACGGAAAGATAATCGACTCGATAAAGGGTTTGATCAATTGTTCCGTAAATGGGAGAGCCCCGCCCAATTTGAGGCCGCCATAAGTGATCCACGAAGCTTGCCCCGATGCCGATCGAGTCAATCCGGGAAACGCCTTGTCGATCAAATTGCGATTCAGTCGTTCGAGATCGGCTGCGGTCTTGTCTTCTTTCTCGATGAGCGGTTTCAGTTCCTTACTGCCATCTGCCCTTGGCCACGCTTCTTTGTCATACAGTTCTTTGTTGGTAAGCAGCTTGTTGAAGGCTGTTGTCAACATGCCGGTGAAAATCCTTCGTTTGTTGTTTTGCCGTTGCACCAAGATTCCTTGGAATTCCTCATCCAGCTTGGAGTAGACAGCTTTTTGAGCACGGGTACCTTTTCCTGCGGAAGCAGCCGCAAGGTTATCCAGAATCACCCTTGGGTTCTCTATGTCGGCAAAGGTAAAAGCGTAGCTTTCCCCTTGAGAGATGGACAGTGGAAACAACGCAGCCAGGATAATTGTCCAGGCCAAAAGCAAGATCCAGAGAACTTTGGATCGTACGGATTCTTGAAAACTGTCGTAAAGAACAGCAAAGTAGGGCTTCATTGAAGTTATTTGAAGGGGTTTTGTGTTGTTGTAGGAGGACTCGTAGCAGCGCTAACGATGCTCATAAAGACTTGCTCTAGGCTTGGGCGAAAACGCTGCATGCGATAAATGCTGATCTCGGCATCGCGCAATCGATCGACGACGCGATCCACATTGGATTGTTCGGTGGCATCGACAGCAAACCGTTGCACGGCCACGGCGGAATCCAAGCCGTCTAGAACTGTGGAAAAATCCCGAATCGAGCAGTCACGGGTTGCTTCCTGAATCTGACTAACGCTGCCAATTGCCTCAATGGTGACGGTTGCTTTGCTTGCGTGCGGATGGTTCTCGATCAACTCATCGATCGTTCCAATTCCGCGAAGTTTTCCCAAGGCCATAATAGCGACTCGATCGCATACCAACTCGACCTCCTGCAGAATGTGGCTATTGAGAAAAACGGTTTTGCCTCGTTCTTTTAATTGATCCAGCACGCTGCGAATTTCTTGTCGACCCATTGGATCAAGGCCGTCCGTAGGTTCGTCAAAGACCATTAGGTCCGGATCGTGCAGCATGGCTTGGGCAAGTCCAAGCCGTTGTCGCATGCCTTTGGAATAGCGTCGGACAGGTTCGTGTTCGCGTCCCTGTAGGCCGACCAATCGCCAAAGTTCATTTTCGCGAGCTCGGATGTTCGACTCGTTCATCTCGCTTAGACGGCCGTAAAAATACAGAGCGCTTCGCCCCGTATGGTGCCGCGGGAAAACAAGATTCTCAGGAAGATAGCCGATCTTACGACGAGCGGATTTGCTGCCGGCCGGCAAATCGAGCACGGTGGCTGACCCTTGGTTCGGATGCAAGATTCCCAAAAGAACTTTGATGAGAGTGGTTTTTCCAGCCCCATTGGGTCCAAGCAATCCGAAGACTTCTCCTCGTTTGACCGAAAGGGATACGTGACTCAGAGCATTGTGGATTTTGCGGAAAATCAACCCTTCGCGGTAGGTTTTCGACAGGTCGGTGACTTCGATGGCCGTGGCCGATGATTGCATGAATTCTCTCTAGGACAAAAACCGAAGGGTGGTTTGATTTCCGTTTTAGGAACACATTCTAACGCGATCGAGAATCGGGTGGCCAAGCGGGCTCCACGCGGTTTTTCTACGCTTCAAGGATTCGATAGCTCTCGTCTATTCTTGGAAACCGGCAAGTGATCCCATCCATTTTGCGAACAAATCCATTTTGCAGGCTAGAATAAGCTTAATGTACATGGAATCTCCCTGAATCGTAGTTCACAGTGAGCATTAAATGAAAAGTCCATTTCCCGGCATGGACCCGTTTTTGGAACGACATTGGCAGGATGTGCATTCCACATTTATGGTTTATGCCAAGCAGCGGCTCAATCATCAATTACCTACCGAGCTTCTTGCCCGCGTTGAAGAGAGCTTGGCCGTCGAAACGGACGACGAGCGAATTCGAGTCGTCTACCCCGACATCAGTGTTGTTGAACAGCAGACTTTCCAACCGAAGGGGCTTGAGTCGGAACCGGCAAGTGTGGCGGTTACCGATCCGTTCGAAGTGCCTTTGCCCATCGAGGCTCCGACCCAACGCCGATTGGAGATCATCGATTCAGGTAGCGGAAACCGCGTCGTTACAGTAATCGAATTGCTCAGCCCGGTGAACAAGTCCATGCCCGCAGGTCGAGCCGCCTACCGCAAGAAACAATCGGAATACATTCAAGGAATGGTTAACTTGGTAGAAATTGACTTGTTGCGGAGTGGCGAATTTGTTTTGGCGATGCCGGAGGGAGAGTGGCCGCTGGTTCATCAAGCACCCTACAAAATCTGCATTCGCCGTGTTAAACGCCCTTGGGTGGCAGCCGGGATTGGAATTCAGTTGCAGGATAGGCTTCCAAACATTGCCATTCCTCTCCGTTTACAAGATCGGGATGTCGTTCTAGAACTGCAGCCGATTATGGACGATTGCTACCGCGACGGGCGTTATAATACGATTGACTACCACCGCCCATTGAATCCACCTTTCACGGCGGACGAAGCGAAATGGGCCGAATTGCTCGTGCAACGGAAGTAGGACAGCAATCAAAGTTCGCCCACATTCTGGGAATCGTGTAAGTCAGAGAATGATTTTCTGGCCAAATCCTGATAAACTGATGTCTCGGTAAGTCCCTTCTCAGTCGAGCGACCTCCGTTTGTCATCCTACCCATACCCGATCGATTTGCATGTACCTCCGGCTTGCCAAGCGTTTGCTTCTTGAAACCGATAAGCGGTTGTTGTTCAAACTCGCGTACTTAGCTGGCTTCAAAGGGTTGCGGAGTGTTCAAAAACACAAGTCCCGATTGAAGCGCGGTGAGTTTTTCCCGCCGTTTCTTTACATTTCGATCATCAACACTTGCAACCTCCGCTGCCAAGGCTGCTGGGTCGATGTAGCTGCAAAACAAACGAAAATCGATTTTTCGGCCATGAACAAGACGTTGACCGAGGCCAAGGCGATGGGGAATTCGTTCTTCGGCATCCTCGGGGGCGAGCCGTTCATGCACAAAGAACTGCTCGACATATTGGCGGCTCACCCGGATGCTTACTTCCAGGTGTTCACCAACGGGCATTTTATTACGGACGAAGTTGCCAAACGACTTAGGCAGCTTGGCAATGTGACTCCCCTGATTAGCGTTGAGGGCTCTCAAATCGTGAGCGATACTCGCCGCGGTCGCGATGGCGTTTTGAGCAAGACCATGGAGGGACTGCAAAACTGCCTCAATAACAAAGTCATGACGGGCGTTTGTACCAGCGTTTGCAAAAGCAACATTGATGACTCGCTAAACGATGCATGGGTAGACCGATTGGTGGAGATGGGGGTCATGTACTGCTGGTTCCATGTCTTCCGGGTGGTTGGCCCGGAAAGCTCGCCGGAACTAGCGCTGGACACCGCCGAGCTAGCCCGTGTTCGTGAGTTTGTAGTAAACACCCGCGTGAAAAAGCCGATCATTGTCATTGATGCTTACCACGATGGAAAAGGACGCGCACTTTGCCCCGCAGTAACGGGATTTACGCACCACATCGGCCCCGGAGGCCACATCGAACCTTGTCCGATCATTCAACTGGCCAAGGAATCGATTCATGATGGCCGACCGCTCAAGGAAGTTTTTCAAGAAAGCGAAT
>JBBRJI010000444.1:0-5490 GCA_038219625.1 Pirellulales bacterium
GCCAGATACCAAGTCACCCCTTCGTTCGGGCGTTGGCGAGCCAACAGCTCATCGACGTCCGGCCCATAAAGATATCTCGCTGCAACGCCACCAGCGGTATTGAAATCGGCCCAGACGCGATCGCGATCGTAGACGGTGTACTGCGTCTCAGTCCCAGCATTCGCGCTAATTCGCCTGTCAAAAACATCGTAGGTGTAACGGACTTGCGACAGAATTGCACCGGTAGCATTCGTTTCGCGAACCGCAGTTAACCGGTTGCGATAATCATAGCTATAGTGAGTGACATTCTGCGTCGCGATGTTCGTCTTCTGAATCATGTTCCCTTCTTTGTCGAAAGCATAAGTGAATTTTTCATCGGACTGGATTCGATTGTTGGCTCCCATGACAATATTGCTCGAAGATCGATTGCCGGCGGAGTCATAGTTAAACGCTTGGCTTGGACGAGTCGAATGGTTGGCTGATTTGAGTTGACCTGCCAAATCGTAAGCGTATAGGCTCGATTGGCCGAGATTCGATTCGCTGATGACCTGCGACGCCTTGTCGTACGTGTAAGCATACTCTGAGAGCGCAACGTCGATTGCATTGCGATGCGATAGGTTGACCAATCGGCCTGCCGCGTCGAATGACTGAATCGTCTTGCCGATCAATGTCGATCCGATAGCATCCGAAAAACGATGCAGTTCGGTTCGCTGGCGTTTCGCGTCGAATTGAAAGTCCACTTTGATCGGATTGATTCCCGTACCGCTCCATGACTGACTTGCTAACAGGTTGCGATTGTTGTACGTCGCGTTGACACGGACCCCCAAGTTATCCGAAGTCGCAAGGCGATTGCCCAAAGCGTCGTAGGTGTAGCTCAAAACAAGCCGCGGGATATTGGGCGTGCCGATATTGTCAACTGCTGTGACCCGACCGATAGTATCGTACGAATAGGTATAAGCGCTATCCGAATCAGCCGACGAAGCGATGGCTCCATCTGCCTCGTAGGTCGATGCAATCGAGTGGACGACGGAACCGCTTTCAGATAGCCAGTCTTCACGAATCAACTGATTGTTTACGTCATAAGCATAAGAACGCTTGCGTCCATTGCGATCCACCGTTTGTTTCAGGTTGCCGACCGCATCGTAACCCATGCTAGACGCGTTTCCGAGGGGGTCGATGCGATTAACCAGTCGCTTGGCCGCATCGTATTGAAAGCGGGTTACTTGTCCCAATGGGTCGGTAACGCTCGTTCGATGTCCAGCTGCATCGTAGGCATAGCGAGTGACGCTGCCCTCCGGATCGGTTGTACTCAGCAACTGATTCATGGCATCGACGGTAAACTTCGTGGTTCTGCCCAAGGGATCGGTGCTCGAAACGGTGTTGCCTGATGCATCGTAGGTGCTCACATCGATGTTTCCAAGCGGATCCGTTTGCTTGATCAAACGGTGCAGAGCGTCGTATTCGAAACGGGTTGTCTTCCCAAGCTCATCGGTTTGAGCGACGATGTTACCCGCATCGTCATACGTAGTCGTTTGCTTGCCACCAGCCGCATCAATCGTCTGGGAAAGGCGACCGAGTAGGTCGTATAGGAGCTGGGTGGTATTGCCCATTGGATCGGTCAGGCTCTTGAGCTGACCGGCTGCATTAAAAGTCGCGCTCGCTACGCCACCCAGGGCATCAATGATCCGGACGACTCGTCCCAACGCATCAACCTCGTATCGCATTACAGCGCCGCCACGATCGGTGACGCTCGTCATTCTTCCGGCTGCATCGTAAGCGTACGACTCGGCTGCACCCAGCGCATCGAACTTCTTGACGACTCGTCCCAGGGCATCGTATTCATATCGCCAAACATTTCCGTTGGCATCGGTCACGCTCGTGCGATTTCCTGTCGCATCGTAGCCATAGGCAGATTTGTTGCCCAAGGCATCGGTAACCGAAGCCACACGTCCATCCGCCCGATAGTCGTATTGCAATGCGTCGCCGATCGGATCAATTCGTTTTGCCAATTGATTGTTGGCGTTGTACTGGTTGATGCTTGCGCTACCATTGGCATCGATCTCCTTGGTTCGACGCCCCGCATCGTCGTACTCGAAGCGAGTTACCCCGCCCTTCGCATTCACAATCTTGTCGAGATTCGGACCTACATAGCTTGTCAATACCAGACCGCCCAACGCATCCCGTTTAGATAACGGTCGACCCGTCGCGTCGTAAGAGAAAGTGGTCTCGTTGCCTTGCTCGTCGACGTCGCGCGTAACGCGACCCTGGCGATCGTACTGAAATTGGCTAGACTTTCCATCTGCGAAAAGGACCTTGGTGGGGCGAGGACCCGTACTATACTCATAGCGTGTCTCGATTCCGAGGTTGTCGACAAAGCTCGTTTTGCGTCCTTGCGAATCATATTGGAAGGAACTGCTCTGGCCCAAGGCATTGACGAACTGGATCAACTGCCCACGATCATCATAGACGAGTGTACCGGTGTGGCCCATCGCGTCGGTCGCGGAACTCACTTGATTATCAGCCGAAAAGGTGGACTTGCTGACGTTTCCTAGTGGATCCGTCATTCTGATAATGTTGCCTCGGTCGTCGAACACCCGTTTCAATACTTTGCCAAGCGGGTCAGTAACCGTCAACGCATTGTTCGCGCTATCGTACGTAAAGCTTCGAACTGCCCCTAGCGGATCCTTTACCGATATCACGTTCCCTTGATTATCGTAAAACAGGTTGGTTGTTTTTCCGGTCGCATCGACCACCGATTCCGAAAGGGTAGCAGGATCGAATGTTTTTTGGACCGTGTTACCCAATGCGTCGGTGTTCGAAGTCAATCGCCCCTGGGCGTCGAAACGCGTTTTGAAGATCACTTTTCCATTTGGGTCCGTGATCGTATCTAGGAAATGGGGCGGAGTGGCAAGGTAGGCGTATTGTGTCTTCAAGCTCGCTTGATCTTCGATCGAGAGCAAATCACCCGTCGAGCTGTAGCGGTAGTTGATCGAATTGCCCGCCGGATCGATGATCTTCTCGATCCGCCCGGCCGGATCCCTTATGAACTGGATGCGGGGGCCAGTTGAACTTGAAATACCATCGGATGTGAAAGTGAGCCGATTACTGTTGCGGTCAGTCACCTTACTCAAGCCACTGAATTGTCCGTACTCATAAACTGTCCCGTCTTTGGTCGTCAATCGATACGCCGAGGGATTGAACGGAGAGCCGAAGAAGCCGCCGTAGAAGGCGTCCCCAATCTTGCGCAAGGGAACAGAGCCAACGTCCAATTTGTCGTACACGCCAGGATCAGCAACAAACGTGGGGGCAAAGGAACCGCCGCCAAAAAGACTAAACTGCCGTCTGGGCTTAAAAGTAAATCCGACCCGACGGCCTTCTGGATTGGTAAGGTAGACTTTTGTTCCCTCACGGAAAGGGGTCGCTGCAAAGAACAATCCATCCTCCTCAAGCGGATTGACCGGAATTGTCTCGCGGATCATCGGATCCGACACCGACAGACTCCAGCCATACCCGAAATCACTTTGCTCGTTCGCATTGCGAGTGTCATAAGACCTGGTGACAGTTATCGGGATGCCCGCAATGGGAATGCTAAGGTCAGTAAAGTCAAGGGTGAACTGACCCAACTTCAATTGGCCACCGAGACTCAATGGAATCGTCTTTGCCGACACATTGCCAGATAAGTCCTTTGCCAAAATGCGAATCACGTAGTCATCGTTGATAAGCATAGTCGGATCGAATGTGGCTAAAACCTTGTCAACCGCATTGGCGTTGCTCGTCGTTAGCGTCTTGTAGTCTGGGTCATTTTCTTCAGGGAGATTCACATCGACCAAATCCGCACGGCCATAGTCGATGCGATAGAATTGCAAGTTGTCGTCGGTGATCGAACCAACGATATCTGTTAGCGTCGTAACGATTGAGTTTGCTTGCGGTGATGTTATGCGTATCGTCGGCCCTTGTGTATCCGCCGGATCAAACACTTTCAAACTGATTTCATCGAACCCTTCGTTGCCCGATGCATCGCGGGCTGTGGCGCGCAATGCAAACAGCCCAGCAAAGTTTCCTCGCAAAGTAACCGAGTGATTCGCATTTAAGATCAACGGCTGCCCGTTCATCGTCAATTGGATATCGACTACATCCACATTATCGCTAGCCTGGACCACGATGGCTGTGTTCTCGCCCAAAGCCAGCGGATTGGCACTCAATCGCAATTCGACGCGTGGCGCGGTCGTGTCAGGGGAGACGGCCAAGGTATATGTTTGGATTGTCACGGCTCCGAAGGAATCGGTCACTCGCAATGACACTGGATTGGATACCGCGACGCCCGGTGCGGTCTGCCATATCACGCGTCCTAGCGAGTCGATGCTCATGCCCGCCGGACCAGTCACCAGTTCATAAGTCAATGCATCGGATTCGGGATCGGTAACCTGAACGTCGTAGCGATAGGTTCCGCCCAGAGCGACTCTAGCCACAGCCGTTGACGTGATCGTCGGGGCTTGATTGATGCGAGCCAGAACCGCAAATCGCTGCACACTCCGACCACCTGACGTGTCCGTTGCAGCTACTTGCACCAAATGACTGCCAGCTTGAGCCGTCGTCGGTGTCCAAGTGATCAATCCACTCGTTACATCTATCTGCATACCAGCAGGTGCCGAGACGAGCGAATAAGTAATCGCATTGCCTTCAGGATCAACCGCATTCACATCGTATTGGTAGAGTGCATCGACCCGTGCGCGGAAGTTGGCCCGCGAAGTGATGACGGGCTCCTGATTGCGGACCACTTGCGACACGTTGATCGGAAAACGCTGTGTCGACTTGTTACCTCGTGAATCCGTTACTTCTACCGCGACACTCACAGTGCCAAGTTGACCCAATGTCGGTGTCCACCGAATGATGCCTCGCGCGGAATCGATCGTCATGCCCGTTGGCCCGCTCTTGAGCGCATAGACCAATGGATCGTTCTCGGGATCCACGGCGCGAACTCCATACACGTAGCGATCGTTGACGACCGCTTCACTGGGGGCACGTGAGAGGATCGTGGGTCCGAGATTAGCGCCAGAAACATTCAACGAAAAACTCTGCAGGGCTTCGAGTCCCAATGGATCCTTGGCCGATACCACAAATCGTCGTAATCCAAGCTGGTCCAGGGTCGGTGTCCAGTGAAGCGTTCCATAACGACGATCCAATGAAGCGCCATGCGGTGCCTCGACTAGCATCCACTCCACTGGATCTGCGTCAGCATCCGACGCTTTCAAATCGTATTGGAATGGCTCGCCGACGGTCGCTCGGAAAGCAGACGGTGGCGATACTATGCTCGGTGCGTTGTTATCCGAATTGGAAACGACCTGAAGCGTAGCGCTCTGCGATACGCTGCCTCCTCGGCCATCGGAAACACTCAACACGACTGTGTGCGAACCGAGCTGCGAAAGCGTCGGAGTCCAGCTTGCCAATCGCTGGCTAGCCATCTGTTCCATTGGCTCGGGGGCGGTTGAATCCGCGATTAAGCAAATTGAC
>JBBRJI010000445.1:0-5485 GCA_038219625.1 Pirellulales bacterium
CGAAGGGCGTGGTGAATCGCTAGAGTCATTTGCCACACTTCCCACGCCCATCGCTAGTCGCTTTGGGCGTGCCACACGGTGGCCTGGGCTAGTAGTATTGTGTCTGCCTCTCGCCTAAGAACCCTCAAGGTTTCAAGGCAACTTTTGGCGCTCGTTCTGTAATGGGCGAGGTAGGTAAATAGAGTGCCGTTTCGTCATCTATATTCTTGTTCTTAACACCATCCTGAATCTTGAAGACAAAATCTTTGTCAACAATAGTGACGGAAGTTGTTCGTTCTGTGTGTTCTAAAACGGAGAGAAGTTCGATGGCGTCGGGCTGCCCATCTAGACGCTTAGTGCGACGAAAGTACTCGACCATATAGGGAAAATAGGCAGCCGATGCAGAGCGGCCAAGCGTTAATCGAACTTCCGTCGGCAAGTTAGAGCTCGGCGCGGGAACGCTAAACGTTTGCTGATCCAACGGTGCGTTACCCGCCAGTTTCGGTGCCTCGGTTCGAAGTCGGCCTACCAGTTGCCAAACATCGACCCCGCGAATCGGACCAGCTACGGCCTTGTACCAAAAATAGCGGTGGTACAAGCTTCGAAGCAATTCCGGATGACCACCAACCGCTAGGTAAAAATTGACGTCCGGACGATCGCTAACATGATGGATCATATTCCCCAACGACTGTCGCACTTGATCGAGGTTAACGCGTCGCGGCGGATCGTCCAAGCCGACTTGAGTGAACATTAATCGTCCGTCGGAAACTTGAATGGTGTCCAAAGTGGTTTCGCCTGACGAAACCCTGGCATTGTATCGAAATTGACCGGTGCCGATCCCACTTGTTTTGTACTCACCACTCACCACTACCTGTTGCTCGTAGGCATGGCTGCGTTGATGAACCTTGCACGCGTAGGCTGGCCCCCATACGGACTGATGGATTGCATTGAGAACCAGTTGATTGGGGTCGATCGTCACGACGGTTGCGTCCATGGGCTGCGAACCGATGGGCGGAAGACTTGGCGGTTGAATTACGTTGGTTGGGAGTGTAGGGGGACTGGGCTTATCAGGGGATGTCTGCGCGCGGGCACTTGCAGCCCAATTGAGATGAGCGATAAGGCCAATCGTGGCCAGCATCCAAGTGCTAGCGTTTCGTTTTTCGATCTGCATGGGCAAGTTGTAAGGGTTTTATCAAAGAAACCGGTCCAAAGGTGCCGAACATAGCCGGTAGTGTCCAACGAGCCGGATTGTAGGTCGATCGCAGGCGTGTTGTCCAGGTGGAAAAACGTCGGTCGCGGTGGCCTAAAGTTGAAGCCGGCTTGACCCAATAAGTTCCAGGGGGAATAGAATGAAAATGCGAAGTTACTTTAGCCTAATGGCTGCTTTGGGTTTGGGCGCTCCATGCATCCTCTCCCAGTGTGGACTCCCTTCCAATGTTCAAGCAGGTGAGCATGGCATACGGCACAATATGCCGCCAGCCAATCGTCTAGCCGAACCAGGCCCGATGGTCGGAGGACCTGGACCAGGCGTCCTGATGCCTGAGACCATTCCTGTTCAAGGTTATGGCGCAGGAGCCACGATCCCAACCGTTCAAGTATTATTCAATCAACCACAGTCGATGAAGATTCTTTACGACGTAGTGGGCGACAGCACCTTCACCAGCGATCCATTATTTGTACCAGGTCGTTTGGAATTTGCTCAAGGCGGCATCTTCCGATTGAAGTTGACCGACATCCAGGGGCGCGAAGGAGTTGAGCTTTACCCAACCCTTGAAGTGGGCACTGCTAGTTACCGCACTGCGGCTTACTTAGCCCACAATGCTATTGCTATTCAGTTTACCGAAGAGGATCTCGATCAAGCGCTCTCGAGCAACTTTGTTACCAAAGTCATTTATCTGCCGGATCCTGAATTTCAAGGTGACGCGATTTCCGGTATCGATACTCTCGTAAGCACCCGACTCGAGCCGGGCTTGGACCCGATCGTCGAAGCCGATCGCCGTGGATCGATTTTGGCAATTATTCGCCTGGGCAACAAAGACATCGAAATGTCCAACGGCAACGCAGGCGTTTTCGGTGGTGGAATGCTCCCACCGGGCGCCTATGTCGACGGCAATGGAACCACTTGTGGTCCAGATGGTTCGCCAATTGGACCGTCAAACAATCCACCCAACATGGTGTCTGGCGTAACCGCTCCGCAATATGGAATGCCTCAAAGCGGAACGCCAATCGGATTGGTAGGACCACCGCACATTCCATTTGGAGCGCCAGCGGGACTGCAAAACCACATCATTCGCAACAAAACGCACATGAACATTCCGGATCCTGTGACCACGATGCGGGGAACCGTTCGGCAACAACCTGGACAGAGCTATCCAACACCGCCGAGTCGATTCCACATCAAGGAACAGAACATCCATCCTGGTTATCCATCGGGGAGACCTCACTTCTACGACGCGAGCCGCGTGGTAGCACCGAATCAATTCAGTGGTGCTCCGCCTGCTTCGGGTGCTTCGGGTGCATATTGCCCACCCGGCCAAGTTCGCTAGTTGCGGTGGTGTCGCTCTGCGACGAATGTAGCTCGGTGGTCCCCGCCGAGAAATGCGGCTAGCGCTCGCGACTCAATAGGTTCTGCCTCTCAGGCAGGACCTTTCCATAGCAATCGCTATCCTTACGCGTAGATTCAGTGCATAGGAATTCAGACATGTTCAAGCGAATCTCATTTCCTACACTGTTGATTGCATGGTTGGCCATGATCGCACTGTGCGTACTGGCTGTTTGTTTTTCGGGAAGTGCTCAGGCTCAATCGATTTACAAACCGTTGCCAGAGCGCAATCATCCCTTGTTGCGAGACGATTTCCCACCTGGGCAAATCGGCGCTATTCAACTTCAACGAAAACCGGAGTTGCGAGGTCTTTGGCAAGCCGTCGAGATTCGCGGTCCGAAGGGGATGCGAGTCAATATGGCCGACGCAGGTCAATTCGCGCCGGAACTTCCTGAGACCGCTCGTATTGCAGTCATGATCGGATCCGTGTACCGCATGCGAATTACCGGCATCGCCAACGAACCCGAGATGGAATTGTATCCAACCTTAGAAGTAATCGATCGAACCCATCCGCCCGCGGAACGCGAACATCGATTTCCGATCCCGATTGAAATCGATGATGATGACTTGGCCGACGCCGCACGTGGCGAAATGATCATGCGAGTCATCTATCTGGAGGACAATCAAATCGCAGAACCAGTCGACACCGCAGGCAAACCCCAACGCGTGCTGGATTTGAAACCGCATCAAGATGCGTTGCGAATGGCAGATCAACTGGGTCGTCCTGTGGCTATTCTGCGCATCGGCTCTCGCGTTCCCAACGTCACCGAAGGTCAAGATTGGGATGCGTTCATGTACGGTTGTCCCGCATGGACAACTCTCAAAGTGGTACCGACCAAACAACAGTTGATCGACGAAGGCAAGTGGCCCGTCACCGCCAATTCCGGATCCATATCCGATCGACGATAACGCTCCTCAACAAGCAATTCAATATGCACATGTCAAACCAATGGTTGCTTCAAAGAGTTTCGACCGGAACGCTGGTTGTTGCTGGATTGTTCACGGTCGCGAGCGGCTGCCAAAGTCGACAACTGTCCTGGGTAGGTGCAGAAAACGGTGTCAGGCCGACCGCAACTCGTCACGACATGACGAACCGACAGCAAAGTTTGTCCGAAACTCCCACGGCGATTGCCCAAAACTCGCAATCACAAAGCCATCCTTCCCGCGGTAGCGTTGCCCCAGTTCAACCAGTGCAGCCTGCGTCGTCTAGTGCGCCCCTGGGTTCCGCGGAATCATCCGATTCAACGCAACATGCGATTTACAATGCAACCCTGGGAGCTGGAACCCTGGGAGCTGGAGCATCGCGAGTAGCTCAAGCCCAATATGCTTCCTCGCCTAAATATGCACCGATCGGTCGATCGCCTGCTTCGGAAAATATACCTCGTATTGCGATGGCAACGCCGGGAATGGGATTGCCACCAGGCGTGAATCCGCCGCCAAGACAATCCGCCTTTCCAACGGCTGGGCATGCTCGTCCTCATGTGCATTCCCACGCGGATGGCAAATGCAACTGCGGCGGATCAGGCGCGTACAAGCCCGTTTTTCCACGCTTTTCAGGCAATAGTGGATGTCAAAGCTGTGGTGAAGCCAGTTGTTCCGGTGGCTGCGGCGAAGTCATGGTGGAACAAGGGTTCGCTGTTCCAAGGACATCCGACCCGCAAGAATACATTTTCGACGGTGGCGATCACGACCCCAAAGTACGACTCCGCGAAGACCTCAGTCAGGTCGGCTTGGATGCCGAGGACACCGTTATCCAGTACGAAACCGTGGACGGTAAGACGAACGTCGAAAGCGGTTGCCGTGTTGCCATTTATGCACCTAGGTTTGCAAGTGTTCGCAAGCGACAATCAACGCGTGAACGTGATCTCGCTATGCGTGCGCAAGCCACTTTACGTCCAGATGGCCCCGGAATCTTTCGCGACCAACTGCCCCCCGTCAATGTTTCCAAGCCGGTTAAGTCGTCCAATAGTGACAACGTTCGTGTCGTCGAAGCGTTCCGTGATCGCAGTCGCTTGATGCCATCCGAGCGAGTGTTGCCGATGGTCACGGTCAGCGAAGCTTTCAAGCCGTACGAAGATTTGAGTTTGATTCGCAATGGTGATTTCCGATCTACCGATTTGGCAAGGCTTTCGAAATCGGCAGCTGCGGCTCGTTCTTGGACCAATGTGGATGAACTAAACGTCTTGATCGACGGTCAGGAAGCGATCGACGTAACTGGTGCCAAGAAGGCTGCAGACGTTACGATCTATGAGTTCAAGGGAGCCCGAATTCGGCTTTGCAAAGTCGCATCCGACCAGATGGCCAATCCCGGTGACGTGATCTCCTTCACCATTCGATTCGATAATGTCGGCGAACAACCTCTCAAGAGCTTAGTCGTCACCGATTCGCTGGCACCACGACTGGAATACGTCGACCAGAGTCAGCAATCAAGTGTAGCGGCTGATTTTTCGATCACTCCCAATGCCGTTGGATCGTCGGTCTTGCGATGGGAACTGGAGAACGGACTCAAGCCAGGTGATGGAGGCTTGGTCCGATTCTCGTGCAAGGTTCGATAACGCTAGTTTGTTTTTTCCGACATGACACAGTACAAGTGCGTGTAAGATCGCAAGAACAATTGGCCATTGCTGACTGCCGGCGTGGCATTGAATACGCTGTTGTCGGATGCAAACCGATTTTGCTTCAAGACATTCATCTTAGGCTTGCCGTCTAGCACAAATAGACCGCTGTTGCGAGTCTGCATAAACAGCTTGCCGTTAATCGCTATGGGAGAGGCATAGACTGGGCGTCCTCCGGATTCGATTCCGGACACGCGTTGCTTGTCCACCACTTCGCCGGTTTTGGCGGATGCGCAGAAGTACATTCCTTTGTCGTCGATCCAATAGAGATGCCCTTCATGCAAAATAG
>JBBRJI010000446.1:0-5482 GCA_038219625.1 Pirellulales bacterium
CGCCCCCTTCCGCCTTAGGGGTGCAAAACGACTCCCACATCTGTACTGTATGGAATCCAGGAACTGGATTGATTTTTCCTGGTGGAAGCTTCCATATCTCTTCGGTCTGTTGGCGATGTTCAGGGATAGCTACCAATCGGCCACCAGGCAGAGTATGCGAAAGAGTACCTACTTCGCGAACAGTACCACAGGCGGAAGGTTGGCCTGTGAGACTTGTCGGCGCATCGCCTGGTCTTCCGAAGTGACCGCTCAATAAGTGAATCCCATGTACCATTGAATTGATGGCAGTGCCTCGCGTATGCTGGTTCATCCCCATGCACCAAAGCGATGTAATTTTCAATTCTGGATTTCCGAACAAGTCGGCAAGCAACCGAATTTGATCCGCCGGCACGCCGGAAAGCTCTTCGACGTATTCCGGTGTGTAGGGTTTCAACTGCTCCGCGTATTCCTCGAACGAAATCGATTTGCCATGCAGGTTTGGATTGGCATCGTCGGGAGCTTTGAAGTTGCAGAACGAACTGACAAACTCCTCGCTATATGTTTTTTTTGCCAGCAACAAATGCGCGATTCCATTGGCGATCGCCAAGTCGCCGTGCCCCTTCATTTCTAAATAATGATTGCAGTGAGTTGTTGTTCGCGTACGTCGCGTACCAATGTCGATCAAGAGAACTTTTTCGCCACGGCTTCGTCGATCGACGACGCGAGAGAAGAGAACCGGATGCATTTCTGCAGGATTGTTGCCCCACATGATTAGCACATCGCACTGGTCCAGATCGTCGTAGCACCCAGCAGGTTCGTCGACCCCATACGTTGCCAAGAAACCCGTTACGGCAGAGGACATACAAAGTCGGGCATTCGGATCGATGTGATTGCTTCCCAATCCGCCTTTCATGAATTTCAAGGCCGCATAGCCTTCCGGGATTGTCCACTGGCCCGAACCATAAAAAGCAAATTGACTCGGCGCTGCTGCTATGCGATCTGCGATGATGCCAATCGCTTCATCCCAAGGGATGGCTACATACTTGTCACCGCGACGAAGGAGTGGGGTTTTTAAACGGTCTTCGCCGTACAACGCGCTACCGACATGGTACCCCTTAACGCACAGAAGCCCTTTGTTCACTTCTGCGTTTCGGTCTCCTGCCACGGCCACAACCTTGCCGTCCTGCACGCCCACTTGAACGTGACAGCCGGTTCCGCAGAAGCGACAGGGTGCCTTGTTCCACTTCACGTCATCCGTCATCTCGCTACCCTGAATCACCGGCAAGCTCCAAGTCGATGAGCCAGCGGCAACCGCCGTGGCCGCTGCCATGGCCGAAGTTTTTAGGAAATTCCTTCTTTCGGCATTGGAAAGTGATTTTTCTGAGGCTTGAGCAAGTTTTGGTAGTGCCATTGGTTATTCTCCGACTACGGACGGTTCAAAGGATGCAAAAATAATGTCGACGTGCAGAATTCCATTTAGTCCCTGCACCCATTGTGTCCACATTTCCAGTTCCTCCGTGCTCTCCGCTTCGATCGTGAGAGGTAGCCGAAATCCATAAATCTGGCCTATCTCTATTTCCGTTCGCTCTCTTAATTGATTCAGCGTATTCTCGAAACTCGAGGCTTCTTCCTGTTTCAACGTCGCAACCAAGCTGGCGATCATTCGATTTACTCCTTCCGGACTAGACGTAGGTTTCGAAGCAATATAAAACAAGATAAAACTATCCACAATTGCAGATAGGGAGAATACGAGTTTGAACTTTTTGATTCGGCTTGAGAAGTTTATGACGGAATATCGCTACAGACCTACTTCGGTTGATAACCGTCCACGCGTGCGGACAGGTAAACCCGCATGGCGCAAGCGGTCCGGAGTGAGCCTTCTTGCGATTCTAGCAAGTTGCGTACTCGGCGGCGTGATCCTGAGCATTTCGTTTCTTTGGTTTCAAACACCAGAATTGCACCGTTCCGAAAAGACAAGCGTGACGAACCCGAAGTCGCAGCCACTAAGCTCCGTCGAAGATTCGACAAAGACAAAAAGCATAAAACACAAGATCACGATTAACCAGCCGGCTGGACCTCCGAGAATTGACATTGGCCTAACAAGCATGCATGGAGAAAAGTTAAGTGTTGCTTGTTCGACCTGCCATACCACTCGCGAGCCGAACATTGCGAATCGCTCCACGGCCGATTTGGATGAGTTCCACAAAGGCATGAGTTTCTCGCACGGCAATCTTACTTGCCTGGCCTGCCACAATCCGAAGGATTACGACTCGCTCCATCTTGCAGACAGGACGGCCGTAAGTTTCCAAGAGGTAATGTCGCTCTGCTCTCAATGCCACGGGACCCAGCGTCGGGATTACGATCACGGAGCCCACGGTGGAATGACTGGATATTGGGATTTGAGTCGTGGACCTAGGGTTCGGAATAATTGCGTCGATTGTCACAATCCGCACCAACCCAAGTTTCCGAAGATGAATCCAACGTTTAAGCCGAGAGATCGATTTCTAGAAAGTCACAACGGAGAGCATCATGAATAGCAGCGACTCGCCGTCGAGCCCATCCAAACCACCGCTCCCCATTTTGTCGATCTTGGACAACGGATCGACTCGCCGTACTGCACTCAAGGGCGTGGCTATGACGCTCGGGTTGGCGGCATTTGGCAAAGCGATTTGGCCGTTGACGACCATCCCAGAGAATGTTTCTGTCAGCGAGTTCCTGCAACAGCATTACAAAGAATTGACCGAGGATGATAAAACGGCAGTCTTCAAGCGACTCGCCGCAGAGACGAAGCAGCAATACGGGGCCGACGTCACTATTTCCGATCAGCGCCCTATACCGGGCGTCAAATTCGCCTATGCCATCAACTTGAGCAAATGCAATGGCAATGGCAAGTGCATGGAAGCTTGCAACAAAGAAAACAATCACCATCGCGGTGTGGATCAGTCCTACATCCGAGTGCTGGAGATGTCGAAAGGATCGCTGGATCTGGGCAAAGGGACAACGACTTTCGATCACACTGTTCCGCAGGACGACAAGTTTTATATGCCTGTCCAGTGCCAGCAATGCGACAACCCACCCTGCGTGACCGTATGTCCCGTCGAAGCGACCTGGAAAGAAGAAGACGGCATAGTCGTGGTGGATTACAACTGGTGCATTGGCTGCCGGTATTGTGAAGCGGCATGTCCCTATCATGCACGGCGTTTCAATTGGGAAAAGCCAGAGCTCAGCGCAGAAGAAGTCAATCCGAATCAGGGCTATTTGTCCAATCGGATTCGCCCCCAAGGAACGATGGAAAAGTGTCACTTTTGCCTGCATCGAACCAGAGAGGGCCGACAGCCCGCATGCCTTGAAGCATGTCCTACGGGGGCTCGCGTTTTCGGCGACATCAATGACCCGGAGTCGGATATCAACTGGGTGATCAAGAATAAACGTGTCTTTGTATTGAAGGAAGAGCTTGGCACTCAACCAAGTTTCTTTTACTTTTTCGATTCATGAGCCTGATTCAACATGACCGTTGACGCAAGAACTGATCCGATGAGTGCCCATCCCGTGCGAAACTATCCAAAGTTTCTATGGTGGGCACTTGGCGAAGCGACCAACGGCAACCTGCCGTTCTACGCATGGATGCTGGCCTTGACTGCCATTGCCTTAGTGGGGGCGAATGCGTGGGCTGTGCAAGTGGTGGACGGCATGATCGTGACGAACATGACCGATCATGTGAGTTGGGGATTGTACATCGCTAATTTTACTTTTTGCGTCGGGCTGGCGGCCGGTGGTGTGATGATGGTTATCCCCGCATACTTGTACGATGACGAAGAGATGCATAAAGTCGTGATCATTGGAGAGATCGTCGCGATTTCCGCCATTATCATGTGCACGCTCAGTGTGCTTGTTGACTTAGGGCGCCCGGATAGGTTTTGGCATATGTTACCGGGCATCGGCCGTTTCAATTGGCCCATGTCGATGTTGACTTGGGACGTGATCGTGCTCAATGGCTATTTGCTAATCAACCTGCACATTGTCGGATATTTGCTCTACATGCGGTTCCTGGGACAAAGACCAAATCCAACTTGGTATATTCCGTTCGTCATGCTGTCGATTGCTTGGGCCATCAGTATCCATACTGTAACTGCATTTCTGTATTGCGGTCTTGGCGGTCGCCCATTTTGGAACACCTCGTTGCTCGCCCCCCGATTCTTGGCCTCTGCTTTCGTTAGTGGTCCCTCGTTCATCATTCTCGTAATGCGGGTTCTCAGAATCACAACTGGCTACACCGCGTCTCCCGCGCCGGCACGATTGCTTATTCAAATCATTCGGGTGGCCATGACGGTCAATTTGATCATGTTGGCGAGCGAGATATTCACAATGTTCTACACGGGAGGCAGTCACTTGGCTGCGGCCAACTATTTGTTTTTTGGAAGTCATGGTCGCAGTGGACTTGTCCCGTGGATTTGGACTGCCATCGGGCTGAATCTGATTGGAACAATGCTTTTTTTTACCAAGTCTGCACTGGAACGAAGTCCTGCCCGCATCTTGGCCTGTCTTTGTTGCATTGTTGGGATATGGATTGAGAAAGGAATGGGGCTTATTATTCCAGGTTTTATCCCGAGCACGCTTCATCAGATCGTCGAGTACACGCCAAGTCTTACGGAATGGAAGATCACCGCCGGCATTTGGGCAGTGGGTCTCATCGTGATGACACTTCTTTTAAAGATGATGATCTCGGTGCAGAAAACACGTGAGGTTCTGGAACTGCACGTGGAATAAGCGTTGACTCAGAATCGCCCGAAGCTGCTGAAGTTTCAATCGTACATGTCGAAATCGACAGCGTTCACTACCACTGGATAAAGGGTAGTCGCGGTGGCAATGGTCGTGGCATTGTGACGGTCCAACATTCTGTTTGTAAAGGTGCTAAACTAATGATCGATCCATTTGGACAGATCAGAGACAATGAGATACCAGACGCAATTCGATTTGCCCTTTGTATCGGATGGCGATCAACTGAACCAGGTCCTCCGATGTGGATCGGATTTACTGACTCTGAAAACATGGAGACGCGATTCGAAAAAAGAAACCCAAAGGATCCGCCATATTGGCGTGATCCCGCACGTGTTGAAAAAGCATCGAAAAACCAACGATTGCATCCAAGCGGCGATCCGGTGCACTGACAAATCAATGATTCATCCCGCCGCTTGGTGAATCGAACCGTCATCGCCTTCAGAAAGGACTCGACGATGGATCGCACTGGCGTATTGTCTCGTCTTCGGTTTTCCCTGCGAACCTGTTTAACCGTGACGTTTCTCGTGGCGGTCTATTTTACCTGCTTGTTGAGACAAGATGCATCGCGACGCCAACTTATATCCGATATCGAGAGTGTCGGCAGGACTGTAAAATTCGACGAATCGATTAGTAGGTCACTTTTCAAGAGCCAAACCGTTACAGAGATTACTATCCCACTTAGACGTATTGCCAACGTTGGTCTGTTGCGTCTCAAGTCGTTCCC
>JBBRJI010000447.1:0-5465 GCA_038219625.1 Pirellulales bacterium
AGCAAGCATTGGGTAACAACATTTTGCTGGCCGACAAAAACCTTGAGAGCATCCCGGAAGAACTCCGTGGCTGGGAGTGGCGCTATGCCAAACGTCTTTGCCATCCGGACGTGCTCACTATGCGCGGCCACGGATCGGTCGCGTTCGCACCAGACGGCAAACACGCCGTAACGTGCATCGAAGACCAAGTAGAACTCCGCAAGATCCCAAGCGGTGAAGTAGCGACGGTCATGAAAGGCCACACCGGGCAGGTTTACCGAGTTGCGGTTAGCCCTTTTGGAAACCACTTTGCGTCTGCGGCGGCGGATAACAAAGTAAAAGTCTGGAATGCAGAAACCGGGGGACTCATCGCGACACTTGAATCTCCGAGTCGGGTTTACGATGTCGCTTTTAGTCCCGATCGACAAAGAATCGCGGCCGCGTGCGGTGCTCGCGTCTGCATCTGGGCTATCGACACCGGAGAGCTAAGTCAAACGCTTCTCGCGCAGGACAGTTCCGTCATGTGTGTGGCGTACAGTCCCGATGGCCAATCGTTGATCGCAGGGGACGCGGCGTCTCTCAAAGTATGGAACACCCGCACGGGCGAGGAACAGTCAGAGTTCAAAAGTCTCATCACATGGTCCGCCGGACTCGCAGGAAAAGACAACTCCGGTGTCCACGACATCGTTTTCAGCCCGAACGGAAAGACACTGGCGATCGCAAATGCCGATATCGTCCGATTAGTCGACGCGGCGACTTACAAGGAACTGAAGACGTTTGCTGGCCATGTAGGTGGAATTCATTCCGTAGCGTTTAGTCCTGACGGGCGATTGCTCGCCACCGCAAGTACGGATGGAACAGTCAAGTTATGGGACGTGGATACGGGCCAAAATAAGCGTACATTTCCCTGGCATGAAGGAGTTGTGCAGTCGGTTTCCTTTGATCCAAGCGGACGGTGGCTGGCATCGGCAACTGATATGGAAATCAAGCTCTGGGACCTGTCTCCAGATTGGGACGTCACCAAGCTCCCGATCCATACCGACGCCACGTTTGCTTTGGCCTTCAGTCGCGACGGAAATCTACTTGTGAGCGGAGGCGGACGTTATTCAAGAGGCAAGAACAATCCGCAAGGAACAAGTGGTGAAGTGAGGGTCGTGAATCTGTCAACGAATGAGATTGTCTTTAGCAAGGATCTCGATTTTACATTCCGATTCGGTGTCCTGGCTGTCGCGTTGAACGGTCAAGGGAACAAAGTCGCGGCGTCCGGTTACATCGGGACGCGTGTTTGGGAGACTGAAACTGGCCAACAATTGCTTCATCTTTCCGAAAAAGATGCCACGGGTGAGACATGGAGCGCCTGCTTTAGTCCCGATGAGAAATACCTGGTGACATCCGGCGGAACAAAGAGCACCTGCGTCTGGGACGCCTCATCGGGAAACTTCGTAAAGAAGCTGGAAGGCGAGGGGTTTGCGCAGTTTAGTCCGGACGGCACACGACTCGCCGTATGCAATCACCGTCTGTCGGTGTGGGATTTTTCCCGCGGCGAGCAGGTATGGGCGGCCGAGATTCGTTCTGAAGCGCGGCGGCGTTCTGCCTGGCGTCTGGCTTTCAGCCCGGACGGGATGAAAATTGCGGCCTGCCTGGACACAAGGTTCGTCCCGGTTGACGAGAAGAGCGAATTTGCGTTGATCTTCGATGCGAAGACGGGAACCGTTCTCCAATCTCTTAAGAGCGAGATCAGGCGCGACCTCGACAAAACCGACTACATCAGCAGCGTGTACGACGTGTGTTTCAGCCCCGATGGGAAACGGGTCGCGACGGCAAGCGGTGATAAGACCGTGCGAATTTGGGATGCCCAAACGGGCGACGAACTATTGATACTCGATCACCCCAATCAGGTATTTTGCGTCCAGTTCAGTCCTGATGGAAAGCGGTTGGCTTCAGGCAGTGGACACTGGTGCGGACCCCGTGTCGGTGAGGTGAGAATCTGGAATTCGTTCTAGTTTCTCGTTTCGAACGGACTGGGGTCGGGTCTGTAGTATTTCAGTTTTTCCCTAGCAATTTTGGCTTAATCTGCATCGGCACGCCGTTTATTCGGCGACTCGGCGAGTGGAATTGATGGTGCCGAAAACTTTTGTCGGTTCATCGCGAATCATGGGAGGTTGAACTCCGCCATCGTGGTCCGAGGCGGTGCGATTCCTCCCGGAGTCACGATGAACTGGGAATGGGCCACCGTTGGGCTGGCTCAAACGTCGCCGTTAGTGTCGGAGGGGCGATGCAGTCACTGATCGCCGCCATTTTGATTTTGACAGTCTGTAGCCATTACTCGCTTCCAACCGAAACCCACGATCCGCAGTCATCCGTCCTGGTGCGAGACTTCCGTGAGTGAAAACTTTAGTCGAAAAGAAACGTAAGGGAGTGCAAGTGTAATGAGCAAAGTATGTTTGCAACAACAAATTTCACGATTACCACTTCCCCACCCACGCTGCCATCCTTTATGCAGGAAAAGAGGGGGACGGAGGAATTCGCCAGGCTTTTCTGCAAGCCCCTGGCTTCACGCCAGGGTTTATGACCATCTATTCTAGATCGATGGTAAATATCCCCCGAGTAAAACTCGGGGGCATTTCACCGCGTAGGTTCTACATGGTTCTCGATGAGAAGACTTACTTCTTGACCTCGAATTCGGCATCGATTGCATCGTCGTCACTAGGGCTCTTCTCAGGTTCACCCGCTGGAGCCGGCCCCGATTGAGCACCCAGAGTCGACCGGAAGGCTTGTGCCGATTGATCCAATTCCATCGTTGCCGTTTTGATCGCCGCGGAATCGTTGGTTAGAATCGCATCTCGTGCCTTCTTGATGGCTTGTTCGAGCGGTTCACGATCGGCAGCGCTAAGCTTTTCGCCTTGCTCCTTTATGGCTTTTTCGAGACCATGAATGGTGTTTTCAGCTCGATTCTTGGCCTCGGCTGTTTCGACAAACTTGCGATCTTCGTCCGCATGCGATTCCGCATCTCGTCGCATTCGCTCAATCTCATCTTTGCTCAATCCGCTCGACTGCTCGATTTTAATGCTCGATTGCTTGCCTGATTTGAGGTCTTTGGCCGAAACATTGAGAATACCGTTTTGATCGATGTCGAACTTGACTTCGATTTGCGGGACCCCTCGAGCCTGTGCCTCGATTCCCTCAAGATTAAACTGGTCCAACAATCGGTTTTGCTGAGCCATCTTGCGTTCCCCTTGAAATACACTGACGGTCACGGCTGTTTGGCCCTCTGCAGCGGTTGAAAACGTTTGCTTCTTTTCGACAGGAATCGTCGTGTTGCGTTCGATGAGCGCCGTCAACACTCCGCCCTCGGTTTCGATGCCGAGCGTCAGCGGCGTCACGTCGAGCAGCAAGACGTCACGGCGATCGCCGGATAGAACAGCCCCTTGGATGGCTGCACCCACAGCCACCACTTCATCGGGATTGACCCCTTGGTGCGGTTCTTTTCCGAAAATATCCTTTACGAGTTGTCGCACCTTAGGAACACGAGTCGAACCACCAACCAATACGATTTCGTCTATATCGGACGGTTTCATTTTGGCGTCTTGGAGCGCTTGCAACACCGGCTTGCGGCAGCGTTCAATCAAATCATCCACCAGCCCTTCGAACGTGCTGCGTGTGATGGACATTTGCAAGTGCTTAGGGCCTGTCGCGTCCGCAGTGATGAACGGCAGATTGATGTCGGTCTGCGGTAGGCTACTGAGTTCTTTCTTGGCTTTTTCGCAAGCTTCTTGCAATCTCTGCAATGACATCGGTTCCTTGCGGAGATCCAAGCCGTTGTCTTTCAGAAATTGGTTCGCAACGTGATTGACCAAGGCTTGGTCAAAGTCGTCACCACCCAAGTGAGTGTCACCGCTGGTACTGATCACTTCAAAGACTTTGCTGTTGTTCTCGTCGTCATTGCTCATTGCAACTTCAAGAACGGATACGTCGAACGTACCACCGCCCAAGTCAAAAACAATAATCTTTTGATCTTTGGTTTTATCCAAACCGTAAGCGAGCGCGGCTGCCGTTGGTTCGTTGATGATACGAGCAACTTCGAGGCCCGCGATCTGGCCCGCATCCTTGGTCGCTTGGCGTTGCGCGTCATTGAAATAAGCTGGTACGGTAATGACCGCCTTGCTGACACGATGACCAAGATAGGACTCGGCAGCTTCTTTCAACTTGCGGAGCACTTTGGCGGAAATTTCCTGTGGGGTAAATTGCTGATCGCCGATCTGTACTTTAACGTACTCGTTTGCAGCACCAACGATTTGATACGGTACTATCTTTTCCTCGGATTCGACTTCGGAGTGACGGCGTCCCATAAATCGTTTGACCGAGAAAATCGTCCGTCTTGGATTGGTGACCGATTGACGTCGGGCTGGTTCGCCGACAATCGCCTCGCTTTTGTCGGTGAAGGCGACGACGCTTGGAGTTAGACGATTCCCTTCGGCATTTGGAATCACCTTGACTTCCGTCCCTTCCATCACAGCCACAACCGAGTTGGTCGTTCCTAAGTCGATTCCAATAATTTTTTCGCCGGATGCCATGAATGATTCCTCTGAGTTAGGATGTGAAAAGGTGGTTTGCGATTACGAATCCAAATATTTTGAGTAGTCTTGACTACGCGGCCCCATTATGCAATTGGTGTGCCAACGAACATGGATAATTCGCATCTATTGACCGCAAGTCATTGCGAGCAAATGGTTTGCGGCCATGTCGATATTTTCGACAACCTGACGGGCGATCAATTTCCCGGAATCTGAACGCCAAATTGACAGAAGAAAAACCACTCACAACACCCAAGGCCTAGGAGTTCACAATTGCTTGACAAACTAAAAGAAATCGACTCGCAGATACTGGCTTTGGCCAAAAACCGCTGCCGGGTTCTTTCTCAATGGCAGGATCAGGCAGCAAAAAACAAAGTGGATTTCATGACTTTGCGGGCAGCCCAAACCGCCAACGATAGTGCCGATCTGGACGCGGACGGTTTTGAGAACCGGTTTCAGCGTTTTGTAACCGGGTTGACTTACCAGACCGCCATCCGCCGCAACTCGATTGCGTACCTGGGCCCAGAGTTTTCCTATTCCTATTCCGCAGCGGCAAAGTACTTTGGCGACATCGATGGCTTGCAAGCGGTGAACACGATCGGTGCCGTCTTCGAAGAAATCGCCAACGCGAATTCCACCTACGGCGTCGTTCCAATTGAGAACTCAACGGATGGTCGCATTGTTGATACGTTGACCATGTTCATTCGCAATCCAATTCGAATCTGCGGTGAAATCTTGCTCCCGATCCACCACAATTTGCTCTCCCACTGCAATCGTAAGGACATTCGCGAAGTGTATAGCAAGCCGCAGGCGCTCTCGCAATGTCGCGCGTGGCTAAGCAATCACTTGCCCGATGCACGCTGGGTTGAAGTGGCGAGCACGTCGATAGCAGCCAAAATCGCATCGACAACC
>JBBRJI010000448.1:0-5436 GCA_038219625.1 Pirellulales bacterium
AGAGTGACTTCACCCTCCCCCGGGTGGGTCGAGCGAAGCGAGGGGAGGGTATGACTCATTCTGCCGCTCGCCTAATTGCCAAAACGAGAATTTGCATCAAAGGAATGGTCAGTGGCTCGCAACGAACAACTTATACGCCAGCATAAAATTATTCAGATTCTGGAACGTCGTCGCTATGGCGCCACGTTGGAAGATCTTCGCGATTCGGTCGTCCAGGAACTTGGGATCGGTACCTTGCATGTTCGCAGTATTCGCCGAGACATCGAGGCCCTTCAAGCGGCTGGCATGAACATCATTACCGAGGAGACACAAACCGGCAAAGTTTGGAAGATGAGCCGGGTCGAGAAAGGACTTCACAAGATCGCGATCACCGCCAGCGAACTGATCGCTCTTTCTATGGGACGCGATCTGCTCTTGCCTCTGGTGGGTACCCAGTTTTGGCAAGGTATCGAGGGGTTCTGGAACAAAGTTCGCGAGCAGCTCCCGACCGGTGTCTGGGATCACTACCAACGCTATCGACGCACCCTGCGCGTTCTCGGTGTCCCTGCCAAGACCTACGAAAAGCAACAGGGAATCCTCAAAACAATCAACCGAGCTATCCAGGAACATCGCAAACTGGAGATCGAATACGAATCGATCGGCAAGCCCCCTGCGACGCGATGGCTCGAACCCTACGGTTTGGTCATCTATCAAAGTAGCATCTATGTCGTTGCCATGGAATCGGGCAAAAACGAAGCGGCTGAGCCTGACGAACGTCTCCGCCACTGGAAACTGGACCGATTCACCAAAGCCACCGCGCTCGACGAATGGTTCAAAGCCGACGAGGACGTGGACCTTGAACATCATCTTGGAAAAAGCGTCGGGATCTTCAGCGGCGGCGAAAAACCGGTAACCTATACGATTAAACTATCTCGAAACGCCGCCCGGTGGATTCAAGAGGAACCGTGGCATGCAGACCAAAAACTAACTTTTGAATCGGACGGTTCTTGCATCATGAAAGTGCCAGCTTACCACCCAATGGAAATAATCCCAAACGTCCTGAAGTTGGGCAACGAAGCCCAACTGCTAGAACCCGCCGAAGGCCGCAAGGAAATCAAGAAGATCATCCAACAACTCGCAAAGGATTACTCGCAGGCTTAAGACTTAGGATCACTCGATCAATAACTGCCCGATTTGACCGTAGCGAAAGTCGCCAAGACTTTCGGATCTGTGGGCAGCCGAAACTCTTGACGAGTTTCGCTACGACAATAAATGATCGAACGATCCTTAAGACTAAAGACTTAAGATGTAAAACGTAACGCGTAGACAAACTTCCAACTTCCAACTTCCAACTTCCAACTTCCAACTTCCAACTTCCAACTTCCATGCAACCCATCGTTCAAATCTCGCTCGACCTGACCAACATTGACGAAGCTCTTGAAACAGCCGCTATGGCTATGCGAGCGGGAGTCGACTGGCTCGAAGCCGGAACGCCCCTCATTCTCGCCGAAGGCCTGCATGGCGTTCGGGCTCTTCGTGCCGCATTTCCGACTACGCCCATCGTTGCGGACCTCAAAACGATGGATGGTGGATACCTTGAAGCCCAAATGATGGCCGGGGCTGGGGCCACGCACGTGGTCGTAATGGCGCGAGCGCACGAAGAGACAATTCGCTGCGTCGTCAAAGCAGGCAGGGACTTTGGTGTCAAAGTCATGGGCGACAATATGGTTTGCCCCGATATGGTCGCAGGTGCCAAGTGGCTGGAGGACCTGGGATGCGACTATGTGATTCATCATATCGGCTATGATGAACGACGCGGCATTGCAGCCCGAGGTGAGCGTATGCCAAGTCCCTTGGATCAGCTCAGGCAAGTCGCGCAAGCTGTAACGATCCCGGTCCAAGCAGTTGGCGGCTTGACTCTAGAACAAGCGATCCAATGCCCAGCCTACGGTGCCCCGTTGGTCGTTCTAGGAGCACCACTGACGATTGATGCGGACGCATTCAAAACTGCCAGCGGCGACCTGGAAAGTTCCCTCAGAATGATTTGCGAAGCCATTCGTAGGTCCGTCGCTCCGTCGACGGACGTAACGGCACGGAGTGCCGTTTTACACTTACCCCCAAACCAATCATGAAATCACCTGCGGTTGTAAACTACTCTCCTGAAAAACACTCCGTCGAGATCCGCGAAATCGAACGCCCTGAGATCGGCGACGAAGACGTGCTACTAGAAGTAGCCAACGTCGGCGTTTGCGGAAGCGATTTGCATCAGTGGACCGCCGATCATTCTTGGCCAGTCAACTACCCGGTTGTCTTGGGACACGAATTCGGTGGTACGATCATCGAAGTTGGCAAACGGGTCGAAGGTTGGCAAGAAGGGGACCGAGTCGTCAGTGAAACCGCTGCCATCGTCAGCCAGAACAACCCGATGACCCGACGCGGCATGTACAACCTCGATCCGACCCGCAAAGGCTTTGGCTACGGTGTCAACGGCGCCATGACTCGGTTCGTTCGGGTCCCTTCGCGTATTTTGCATAACGTTCCAGATAACTTGCCCTTCGAACAAGCTTGCTTGACGGAGCCTTGCTGCGTGGCCTTCAACGCCGTCGTTCGAAACGCTCGCATTGAGCCAGGCGATCGCATCGTTGTTTTAGGGCCAGGTACCATTGGGATCCTTTGCGCAGCGATGGCCAGATTGTGCGGCGCGCAAGTGGCCTTAGTGGGACTTGAGCCGGATCGACACCGATTGGAAATTGCAAAACAATACGGTTGCGAAGCGATCATCGGCGATGCAAAGACATGGGCAACGCAGAGAGATGGGTTGGGTGCCGACGGCATCATTGACGCAGCGGGTGCAAGCATCACGCTCAAAATTGCGCTGGACTTAGTGCGTCCTGCCGGCTGGATCAGCAAAGTAGGTTGGGGGCCTCAACCACTCGGCTTCAACTTGGATCAACTGGTTCAAAAGAATGTAACCCTTCAAGGCAGCTTCAGCCACCACTGGGGGATTTGGGAACGGGTGATCGCGTTGCTCTCCAGCGGTCAATTGGATGTCAAACCGATCATTGGCGGAGTGTGGCCGATCTCCGATTGGCATGAGGCGTTCGAGAAAATGCACACCGGGGCTGTAGTGAAATCCGTGTTGCGGCCTTAGGTTTTTGTTCGTACCCTTTATTGCAGGTTCATAACGAGCGAAGTGCCTCGCTCGTCCACATTTGGCGTTATCACGACACATTTAGAGCTATTAGGCGAGGGGCAGTTTGAAATCTACATATAAACTGGGTGGCACGCTCTGAGGTACGAAGGGCGTGGTGAATCGATAGAGTCATTTGCCACACTTCCCACGCCCATCACTAATCGCTTTGGGCGTGCCACACGGTGGCCTGGCGTGCTAGTCTTCTGTTTGCCGTTCGCTTTACAGCGAGGACCGCGGTGCCACTCTATTTCCTACCACTCTATTTCTTACCAAATGCCTTTGCAAAGAGTTGCTGCTGCATGGCTGCATTGGCAAGTTCCGCTTCGCCTTGTTGAATCTGACCTTTGATTGTATTGACGGCTTGCTGTTTTGCGGTCACGTCGGATTGCAGGGCAGTTCGCTTACCCTGCTCGGCTACGATGGCCGCTTGAAGGGCTGCCATTTGCTGCTCCAGTTTTGCCACCTCGCCGCTCGTTGCTTCGAGTTGCGTTTTCGTCGATGCTATGGTGGCTTCGGCTGGAACGATTTGAGCCGTTGTGGCCGCAATCGCCTGCTCGATGGCTACTCTTTTTGAGTCGAGTTCGGCTGGAATTGCCATAAATCTCGCGATATCCGCTTGCAGACCATCCACTTGGAGTTGGACCGCAGCGACCGAACTGTTCGCCGCACCTTGCTTCAATTGCACTGCGGCAAATGCTTCGTTAACCGCTTTCAAAGCAACGGTGGCGGGTTCAACTCTTTGTTCCGCACTAGTTTTTGTGGCTGTGACTTCTTGAACTTTGGTCGACGCCAAGACATACTCCGCATTTTTGGCGTCGAACGCTGCCTTCAACTCCGCATTCTGTTTTTCGCGGGAGGCGAAGTCAGAATTGATGCCTTGCAACTCGGTTTGGTATTTCGCTACGGCTGCCGCTTGGGCTTGCGACTGAACGGTTTGAGCGGCTATTTGTGTGTCGATGCCTGCTGCATCTGCGCCCTTTACGGATCGCTGTGTTTGCAATACAGCGATGGCGTCGTCCGCAAGTTTTTTGGCTGCGACTGCTGAATTGAGCTGACTGTCCCTCTCGCTTTTTGATGCCTGTACGGTTGCGAACTCAGACGCCTTGGCCGCCAATTGCGTCACGATCGTATCGGATTGGGCTTTGAATTGAATCGATTGGGCTGTGACCGCTTGCAATTCCGTTGTCGAAGAAGCGATTTGCGATTGCAGATCCGTCAACAATTTTTGAGCTGCGACTTGTTGCGTTTGCATTCCCACAAATTCTGCTTGAACCAACTGGGCGGCAGCCTGAGATTGGCTGAGTTGCTGCTGAGCCGCTGCCAGTAACTGTTCTAACGGTGTCGGGTTTGCGGCAAGGGACTTTTCGTCCTTTGGATTGGCTCGTTGCCACATGCGGACGTTGCCAGCCCAGTCACCTGCGACGACTTGTTTGCTATCGACGGTGATCGCAACTTCATGTCCCGCTTCCACTAGCGCGGGCATCTCGCCAGCCGCATTCCCGGCTCCGTCCCAAACTTTGACTTTGTTGTCGCGACCGGTTGAAGCAATCGTTCCATCGTTGCAGATGGCGACCGCGGCAACGCCGCCGCCATGCGCATCCCAGGACTTGATCAATTTCCCTTCGTTCATGTCCCACATCTTCAGCGTGCCATCGAACGAACCACTTACGAGCGCTAGGGAATCCGGCCGCCATGCAATCGATCGGATCTCTCCCTTGTGACCAGATAGTTCTTGGAAAAGTCGCCCGGTCTGTGTTTCCCAAACCACCAATCCACTTGCCCGATCGGCCGTTGCCAAAAGCAATCCGTCGGGGCTGAACCGAACACAGTAGATCCAGTCGGTGTGCTTTTTCTGCTCGTATTTTAGGTTGCCAGTTAAGGTCTCGAAGACGCGAACCATTTTTTGCGGACCCGCCATGGCAATCAATTGATTGTCGTCGCTGATATCGGCCGCAAAGACGATATCGAGCTCGTCACCCACGCGAGCAATTCGGTTTCCGGTCGCTATCTCGTGGAGGGCAGCACAACCCGATGCGCTGTGCCGTCCGCCAGCGATGAGGATTAAGCGTCCATCGCGGGAAAACGTGATCGACTGAGGCTCCCCTTCAGGAAACGGAATGATTCCTTGCAAGTGGCCGGTTTCGCTGTGGTATAGCGCTACTTGCATTTGCCCTCCGACCGCCACCAATGGCGACCAGGGACTAGCGGCGAGAGCTGAAATCGTGGCAGCCCGAGGTGTAGAGAAGGGAGTCTGTTTGATCATG
>JBBRJI010000449.1:0-5435 GCA_038219625.1 Pirellulales bacterium
TCGGTTCGTCTGCCACGATCAAAGTCGGATCCGTCACGATTGCGCGAGCGATACCGACACGCTGCTGCTGGCCCCCTGAAAGTTGACTCGGCAAATGCGAGTTTCGATCGTTGAGCCCAACCAGCTCGAGGGCCGTCATGACTTGTTCGCGCCGCTTCTTTGCACTCAAAGGCAAAAGCAACAAAGGCAATTCGACGTTTTCAAAAGCCGAGAGCACCGGCAGGAGGTGGTAAAACTGAAACACAAACCCCACATGCTCGTTCCGCCAACGTGCGAGTTGGGCCTCAGTCATCGTCGACACGCATCGATCTCCAACCCAGATTTCGCCCTCGCTGGGTGTGTCCAAACCGGCGATAAGATTGAGCAACGTTGTCTTGCCTGAACCGCTCGGTCCCATGAGGGCTAGAAATTGCCCTTCCGGTACTTCGAGATCCAACTCATTGAGTACGTTGACTCGCTCGGATCCTCGCTTGAAGTACCGGGATACGTGCGACACTCGTACGATAGGTTTAGTAGTCACTCGTTTTGTACCTTGGTAATGGACGGGGGGTTTTGTTAGGGCGAGCGGCAGATTGAAAACTACCAGTGTGATGCAACCCCTCTCCGGCCTTTCAGGCCGACTCTCCCAGAGGGAGAGTGACTTCACCCTCCCTTCGGGAGGGTCGAGCGAAGCGAGGGGAGGGTTACTGGTTGAGGGTACTTACTAGCTAGTTGGGGGCACTAAAGAAGACAACGATCGCGCTCATTTCTGGTTTGAGGTAAACCCCTTCTTCTTCTTCTGGAACTCGGACAGCCACCCGGACGGGTACGGCGCCTTTGGCTCGGTCGGCAATCGGCATCAAGCGAGAGACGGTCCCTTTGTAAACGCGTTTTGGGAACGCTTCCGATCGGACTTCGCATTGCTGGTTAACAAACACCTTCGAGACATCGCGTTCCTGGATATTCAAATCGATTTCTAAGTCGGACAGGTCGGCAATATCGCAGACGCTGGTTGAGCCGCTGAATGCCACTGGATTCACGAGGTTTCCTTCTTCGGCATTCTTTTTCAAGATCGTTCCGGAGATCGGAGCACGCAGGGTACAATTCTCAAGTCTCCAAAGAGACTTGGTCAAGTTTGCTTCGGCCTGAATCACTGCGGCTTTAGCCATCGCGATGCGTTCCTTGCGGGGACCCTCTTTCATCATGTCAAGCGATTGACGCAGTTTTTCGATTCGTTTGCGAGTACTGTAGAAACTGCTCTGCGATTGTTCGAATTCCGTCATGGACACGGAATTGGTTTTCAGTGCTTCTTTCATTCGCTTGAATTGCGATTCAAGCTGCGAGACGACCTCCTCTTGTTCTTGAAGGTCTGCCATTGCGCCCGCAATTTCCTGGGGTCGAGCTCCTGTTTCAAGTTCTGATAGCTCGGCCTTGTTTCGCATCAGAACGCCGCGTGTCTGTTCGGCATCCGCTTGGTACTCCGTGCGTTCTATCTCGGCTAGGATATCCCCTTTGACCACTCGGCGTCCCTCTTCGATATTGAGGCTCATGATTCGCCCGCTGACTTGCGGACTCACCAAAACCTGATGCTTGGCAATGACGTAGCCCCTCGATTCAAGGGCGATAGGATTCGATAGGGGTTGTTTTTCGGAGCCAGATGCGAGACTGTTGGATTGGCGGGAAGCATTCGGTGGCGCCGTCGAAGCGGCTGAATTATCCGATGGCTCACGCGTGGACAAATCGCCAGAATTAGGATTTGTCAACTGGTCCGATGCCTCTGGAGAAGGTTTTGAAAAACCAATCGTGGCCATTAATTGATCATCGCGATACGCCAACCAAAGACACAAGGAAGCAAACACGATCGCTATCAACCATGGAAACCAACCGCTTGAGCGTTGTTGATCTAGCCTGTCCTCCTTGGCAATTCTCAAGGAACGTACGCGTTCGTCCATGGACTGCGCTTGCTCCTTCTTTGGATCTTTGTCCTTCAAAGACAACGACGGAGTGTTTTGAGAACTCAAGGGAAACCCAATCCAAAACCAAAGGTTACATTGATCGCATCAGACGTGATTATAGTACGCATTCGCTCGCCGTGGTATACGCTGCCTGAAACCAATTGGATTCAATTGGTTTCAATGAGTGCAGACAGCTTTGATTCGAATATTCTGCCGGCAGTCGTGCTAAATTCGTGAGAATTCAGAACTGGACTGAATTCTCACGAATTCAGCTACGATTTGTCATTATCCGCCACTCGCTTTAAGTCGCGAGGCTGGCGTACTTCTTGGAAAGCATATTTCTAGGCCAAGCGAATCCTAATCCTTTGCCTTCGAGGAGTTCCGTTGGGACTACACCTCCGAGTATGTGGAACATAGGGCGATAGAGTGACTCCCAGTCCTTGTTTCCGGCTGGGCAATATTGCCGTCCATTCCCCTCGACCGCCGTTACGCCCGAGATTCGGGAAGCCAATGCGGCTGATGTCAGAAAAGAAGCACCAACGCAAGTTAAATCTTGGACGTAGATTTTCATGCCGTAGTGTTTGGCCGCAGCAGAAAATAAAAGCGAATCGCTGATTCCTTTGCACGCCTTGATCGCAATCCCAGAATAGCCTTGTTGTTTGGCAAACATCAGCGAATCGAGGTCGGTCAGCGACTCGTCGATAACGACTGGTTTGAGCCGACTCACTCGGTGCATCGTAACCTCTTTTCTCGCCCGCAAATCGCGTTGCATCGGTTGTTCAATGTAATGAAGCTTTTGTGTCGAATCCTTGGACAACCGATCCAGTCGTTCTAGGAAATCAATGACGTAATCTTCGTTTTCGCAAGCTTCGTTGAAATCGATCGAGTAGGACCAGTCGCGAGTCGGAGCGCATCGCATGGCGATGCGATCGATTTCAAATACGCGTCCGACATCTGCGTCCAGATCTTGTCCAGTGATTTTTACTTTTAGGTGGGAGAGCTGTTGTTTGTTGATCCATTCCTCGAGAGTCTCAGGCAGGCCGTCGCCGACTTTTCGATTCAGGTCGGCTGCCGACAAAGGATCGAGCGAGCCAACCAAATGATATAAGTTTAACGTGGACGAGGGTTTCGAAAGTATCGCTTCGTTGAAATGTTTGCCCACAAAATCCTCGCCTAACCAAGGCGAAAGGTCGGAGCCGATGATCTCTGGCGTGAGCAAATTAAAGCTGTTGGTATTGTGAAGTCGACCAAATGCGTCATGCATCGCAATGTCGGTACTCGACATTGCCAAGGCAACCGCCAAATCCGGAATTGGCTCGGTTAGCTTCATGGCGGTCGCTAGCTCTACTGCCTGTTGTTTGGCAATCACCTTGAGCTGCGTCGCCAAAGCAATGGGGTGGCCTGCTGGGTCCAAGCTAGTGGCTGCCTGTGCAATCTTCTCTGCCAATCCAATCACAATGCGCAAGACTTGCTCTGGCGCTAGGATCTTGCTGGGCCAAGCCCATGCCGTTCCCATGGTCATCTCGCCCATGCCGTAGGCGATCTTCTTTTTTGTCTTGTCTTCCATTGTCAGCGTTGTACGAAAGACCGTCACATCCTTGACAACGCGGCCACCGAATTTCAACGGCGATCGGTAGATAAAGGGGAATTTCTCGAATTCGACTTCGGTTACAGTGATCTTGGAGTTCTTCGACATGATAAGCAGGGCAAAACAGACAATGGAGGAGAGCGGTGGATCCGAGGGATAGCATAAGGCGCCGGAATACCGTTTCGAAACCCCTAATGCTAGGAAATTCCGGCCTAGACGCAATTCTCGCAAAAACGTACAAGTCCAGGTTGGGTACCTGTTCTGCCGTGTCAGCCCAATCAACCAAACTTATGTCCAGCGCCTCCGATCAGCGAATTCGGCACGTAGCTATCGTGCTTCAGAGCTTAGATGCCGCAACATCTCGCGGCCTGTTAGGTCAGCTCCCCCCTACGCAAAGCAAGCTTGTTCGACAGGCCATGGTCCATTTGGGGACCGTTACACCCCAGGAACGCGCAGCAGCCTTCCAGTCGATGCAAGGGCTGCTCAATGCTTCCAACGCAAAAAGTGGTCTGGATCGACCCGTATCGAAGGAATCGCTTTCGCCCGCCGCAGCCTTGCTGGCGTCGCAACAAAACCCGATGAATGATCAAGTCGATCTGAGCCCCGAAGCGATTTCCCAAAACCGACAGCAAAATCAAAACCAACACGACTGGCAGTCGAGCATTCCTGATTTCGCCACAACACAAACGAGCGGAAGTTGGCAACATATGCCGGCGGAAGCTCTGGCGGATATCTTACAAGGCGAACGCCCAATCGTTATTGCGACGGTCATCAATCAAGTATCCGTCGAACGTGCAACGGCTATTGCACAGGCCTTGCCCATTCAAGTCGCGGCAGCAACCCTTGCCGCCTTGCCTCATTTGCATCTGACCGATGCGGCCATCCTCCGAGATATTCAGTTGGAGCTGGAGCGCAAAATCGGCTTGTATCACGCACCCAAACAAGCGAATGCTGAAGGGCTCACGAAGCTTCAAGCGATTGTGGCCTATATGCCAGTACCAGATCGAGAGAATTGGACAAAGGCCATCGCCCAGGCCAATCCAGTCCTGGCAGCCAAGTTGGGTTGGCGGCAGGATTCGCGATCGACTCCTACCTATTCCATCCGTCCATCGAACATTGCAGTCGCCGCTTCGGTTCCTTCCCAGCCGCTTGCGCAGAACTCCAACGCCGAAGCCTCTGAAAATGTAGCACAAATAGATAGTTTCGAAGAGTCAATCCTTTTGCATTTTCCTCAACATGCAAAAGAACTTGCCAAAACCGTTGCAACGGAATCGAAACAAATCGTTGCTCCAAAGCCGATTCAAAACGAACTTCAAAAACATTCTTTGGAAGATCTGCTTCCGCTTTCGGATAAAGACTTTGTGGCTGTCTTGCATGCCTGCCAACCTCAAACCGTGTTGCTCGCATTGAGCGGGGCTAATAAGGCCTTCGTTGCCAGAGTGGAACGACTCGTGCCCGCCAAGGATGTAAAACGCCTTCGAGAACGGCTCAATAGTTTAGGGAAGATTCAATTGCGTGAAGTCGATGCGGCACAGATGGAGATTGCCGAGGTCGCGATGAAGTTGCTTGCTAACGGAGCGGTGGGTGCGACGGCAAGCGTTTCCTTCACCGCAGCAGCGTAAGAGACCATTCCACTTTCCAGAACCGAAACACATGGCAAGCGTCTTAAAATCCAAATCGTTCACCTTGGGTACAAACACGGCTCAGACCGAAGTGTTCAACTGGGAGGATGTGGCGTCGCGGGCCAAACATTACATCGATACAGTACGAGAACAAGCTCAGCAGCTATTGCGTGAAAGCCAATTGGAATGCACACGCATTCAAGCCCACGCAAAGGAAGAAGGAACTCGACTTGGCGAAAGCCAAGTCGAACGGCTAGCCATGCCAATGGCCGGCCAGATAGCAGAAAAGCG
>JBBRJI010000450.1:0-5417 GCA_038219625.1 Pirellulales bacterium
AACACGAGTTTCTATATTGGGAATTCCACGAAGGGGGCTTCAAGCAAGCCGCACTGTATCAAGGTCGCTGGAAGGGTATTCGACAGGGCGGACCCGAAGCCCCCGTAAAGCTTTTTGACCAATCCAACGACATGGCCGAAAAGACAAACGTTGCTGCTAAGCATCCCGAAATTGCGATCATAATTGGCGAATACTTGAAATCAGCTCGTACCGAATCAACCGACTGGATGCCAATTTGGTAGTGTAGAACGGCAATCCTTGCCGTTTGCTCCGCCAGTGCTTGTTGCGTGTTGCCTGACTCTCATTTTGCTTACCTAAAGTCCTGGAAACTTCCATGCGAATCCTCCTCTCACTGTTCTTGCTGATTGCTGTTGATTGTCTCCCTCATAAAGTCACCGCAGCGGACAAGCAGCCAAACGTCTTATTCCTAATCTCCGACGATTTGAATAACATGCTTGGATGCTATGGCGATCCAAAAGCCAAGACACCGAACATCGATCGCTTGGCTGCTCGAGGAGTCCGATTCGATCGCTCGTATTGCACGTTTCCATTGTGTGGGCCAAGCCGCAATTCAATGTTGACGGGTCTCTATCCGAACAGCACCGGCATTCAGGCCAATTCGCAAATCTTTCGACAAACCATCCCCTCGCAACATAGTTTGTCACAAGCGTTTCGATTGTCGGGATATTTCGCCGCCAGAATTGGCAAACTCTATCACTATAACGTTCCAAACTCGATCGGTACCAATGGCCATGATGATCCAGGCTCCTGGGAGTTGGAGTTGAATCCGGCCGGCGTCGACCGGATGGAGCATCATCCCGACATTTTCTCCCTTACCCCTGGTCAATTCGGTGGCACGCTTAGTTGGCTTGCTTCTCCGAAAAGCGACCAGTATCACACCGATGGACTTATGGCCGAGGATGCCGACTGGGTATTAGAGAGGTGTGCCAAACGAAAGGACCGGCCTTTCTTCCTTGCTGTCGGATTCTTTCGTCCACACACGCCCTACGTAGCCCCCAAGGAACCCTACTTTGGCTGGTACCCCGAGAAGGAGATGCGTGTCGTTGCCAACGTTCAAGAGGATCAATCCGACATTCCTGCTGCCGGGCTAGCCAGTTATAAAAAGGAACAGGACAAGTTGACGGACGACCTTCGTCGGCAGAGCCTTCAAGCTTATTATGCATGTATCAGCTTCATGGATGCTCAGGTCGGACGGGTCATCGATTCACTCGACCGACTCGGGCTGGCTGAAAATACAATCATCGTCTTCACAAGCGACCATGGATATCACACTGGCGAGCATGGTCTGTGGCAGAAAATGAGTCTATTCGAAGAAAGCGCTCGAGTCCCTATGCTAATCGTCGCACCGGGTGTCACGGCCAAAGGAGGCGTTGCCAAATCACCTGTCTCGCACATCGATCTTTTTCCGACACTTACCGAGCTTTGCGGCGTCAATGCTCCGTCGAATATTCAGGGCCAAAGCTTAGTTCCCATGCTGAAAGATCCGAGTGTCGTTGGCCGAGGTTGGGCAATCACGCAAGTGACCCGCGGTGCCGTAGGACCTCGTGCGGCACAGAATCCAAACGCAAAAGGCAAGAGTTTCTTTGGATACAGTCTGCGCACTCCACGTTGGCGGTACACCGAATGGGATCAGGGAAATCAAGGTCGTGAGCTTTACGATCATGACAAAGATCCGCTGGAACAAACCAACTTGGCAATGAAACCAGAGTACGCCAAAACAGTCGACGAGCTTTCTATTCAAATACGTTCTGCTGCCAAATCCACCTTCCCTCCGTCTGGCGAAATCCCTGAAGTTAAAACAGCCCTGTGGGCACCGCTTTTGACAGAACCTTGAGCTCCAACGCATGAATATTCCAAACTGCCGAAAGTCAATCGATAGTCTCGAACGGCTTGCCGTGACTGTGATTGTGGCTGCAATTGCCTTACTCTTTGGGATGGCAAACTGTTTTGCCGCGGACCCGCCTCCCAATATTGTTCTCATGTTGGTCGATGACATGGGGGTCATGGATACATCGGTCCCCTTTTTGACGGACCCAACTGGACAACCAAAAAGGTATCCGCTTAACGAATATTACCGCACGCCCAATATGGAACGGCTCGCCGCTCGCGGGGTCCGTTTCAATAACTTCTGTGCAATGAGTGTCTGTTCGCCAACGCGGATCTCGATCATGACAGGTCAGAATGCGGCTCGACATCGCACCACCAATTGGATCAACCCCGACAAAAACAATATGGGACCGAATGGTCCAACCGATTGGAATTGGCGAGGGTTAAAAAAGAACAGCATTACACTCGCCCGATTGCTGCAAGCAAACAACTATCGAACGATTCATGTCGGCAAGGGCCATTTCGGACCTAACGCAAGCGAAGGCGAGAACCCTCTCAACTTGGGCTTCGACGTCAACGTCGGTGGTACGTCCATTGGCCAACCTGGAAGCTACTTCGCCGAACAGAACTTCGGTCTCAACGGAAAACGAGACAGCAAAGCCGTGCCAAACTTGGATAAGTACCACGGCTCGCACACCTTCCTAACTGAGGCCCTTACCATCGAAGCCAATGCCAAAGTTTCCAAAGCAGTACAAGACAAAAAACCCTTTTTTCTCTACTTCCCGCAATACGCCGTTCATGCCCCCTTCAATTCCGATCCGCGATTCGCAGATAATTACAAAGCGTCCGGCAAATCGCCACAGGCTCAAGCTTATGCAACGCTGATTGAAGGCATGGACAAGTCACTCGGGGACGTTCTCGATCATCTCGATTCCCTTGGTGTTGCCGACAACACGCTTGTGATTTTTTTAGGTGACAACGGTAGCGACGCGCCTCTCGGCAACCAACATGAAGTTGCTTGTTCCGCCCCGTTGCGGGGCAAGAAAGGAGCGCACTACGAGGGTGGCATGCGTGTTCCTTTCATTGCGGCATGGGCCAAGTCGAAACTGGGCCAAACGAACCAATTGCGGTTGCCGATTCCACTTGGAACTATTCAGTCGCAACAAGCTTCGGTATCCGATTTGTTTCCGACCCTATTGAACTTAGTTGGAATCGAACCGCCAAGTGGGCATAAGGTAGACGGTCTGCCACTGGCGACCCTGTTATCGGGCAAGCTCGATTCCGGTCGAAAGGAAACTTTTTTGATGCATTACCCTCATTCACCACATCGCAGTGACTATTTCACCGTCTATCGTGATGGTGCATGGAAAGTTATTTACCACTACTTCCCGTCAGCGGTTTCTGAAGGTTCGCACTACCAGCTTTTCAATCTTGCAGAGGATCCGTTTGAGCAACGTAACCTTGCCACAAAATTGCCAGATGAGCTAGCACGTATGATGACAAGCCTGATTTCAGCCTTAGCAAACCATGATGCGGTATACCCTAGATCCGACGATGGATTGGAACTAAAACCTGAGTTGCCTTAGCGATAGTCGCCGTGGCCGTAGCCGTGGCCGACGCTGCTAGCGTCGGTTCAGTTGCTGGAGAGTATCGGATGCTAGCAGCATCCGCCACGAGAATTATGAAACAACTTTTGCCATTTTTACTTGCGTTCCTTTTCATGCCATGTGTTGCAAGCCTGGCTGCGGATCGTCCAAACGTTTTGTGGGTCACGAGCGAGGACAATAGTCCGTATCTGGGTTGCTACGGTGATCCGCTTGCAAAAACGCCTAATTTGGATCGATTGGCAGAACAAGGGGTGCGCTATCGCAACGCTTTTGCCAATGCCCCAGTGTGTTCGGTCGCTCGTACAACACTCATCACTGGAATGTATGCTTCCTCGATCGGCGGCCAAAACCATCGAAGCAACGTTGCAATGCCGAAGCAGTTTCAACTCTATCCAGAACACCTACGCGCTGCGGGCTACTACTGCACCAACAATTCCAAAACAGACTACAACTTCCCCGGTGGTCCAAAGAGTTGGAGTGAGAGCAGCGCTAAAGCGAGCTACGATAACCGGAAATCGAATCAGCCATTCTTTGCGGTCTACAACTTGACCACCAGCCACGAGAGTCAGGTAGCACCCAAAAATGGAAAAACCGATTTCCGGATCGCTCCTGACAAAATAGTATTGCCTCCCTATCACCCGGACACGGCCGTTATTCGTCGCGATTGGGCTAACTACTATGACCAGATAACACTTATGGACCAGCAGGTTGGCGAACTCCTCGCCAAACTCGATCGCGATGGTCTGGCAGATAATACCATTGTGTTCTATTACAGCGATCACGGGGGCGGACTGCCTCGCGGCAAACGCAACATTCACGACTCGGGAACCCGCGTTCCGCTCATCATCAGATTTCCGAATAAGTGGGCACATTTGGCACCAGCCAAGCCTGGCGAGTGGGTGAATGACCTGGTCAGTTTCGTGGATTTCCCTGCAACGTTATTTAGTCTTTGCAACATTCCGATTCCCGCAAACTACGAAGGACGTCCTTTCCTCGGCGAGAAAAAATTAGATCCACGCGATCATGTTTTTCTTTATCGTGGCCGCATGGATGAACGCTACGACACCGTGCGTGCCGTGCGCGATAGCGAGTTCCGTTACCTACGCAATTATTCGCCGCATCGCCCTTACGGCCAGCACTATTCCTATCCTTTCAAGGTCCTGCCAAGCATGAAATCTTGGTACGACGAGTTTCTCGCAGGCCGCTGCAACGATGCACAAGCAAGCTATTGGAAACCCAAACCCGCCGAAGAGTTTTACTCGATGGCAGACGATACTTTCGAGTTGCGAAACCTGATCTCAGAGCCGAATCGGGCGGCGTCGATCGCGAAATTACGGGCTGCGCTTCGAGTTCATATCCTTTCGACCCGCGACACGGGCTTTATTCCAGAGGGCATGTTTCAGAAATTGGCTGGCAACAAGACCCCATATGACTACGCGCATAGCGATGCTTACCCGCTGGAACAGATTCTCAATATTGCCGATATGGCAAGCGACGGCGAGCCGCGGAACCTGCCTTCCCTTGTCACGTCTCTTGATGATCCACACCCGATCGTTCGGTACTGGGCCGCCACGGGTTGTCTCATTCTCAAGAACAATGCATCGCCGGCCAAAGCCAAGCTGACAGAACGGCTTAAGGACGATTGGGCCGACGTTCGCGTGATTGCAGCCGAAGCGATAGGACAACTTGGCGAACCGGAAGCTGCTATTGCTACTATTACGGCAGTGCTCCGAACCGGTAACCCTTTCGAATCCCTGGCGGCACTCAATTCGCTTGATGCTCTTCGATCAGAAGGCATTATTCGACTTGAGGTAGCACAAGACATCGTGCGAGATTTGAAACTCTCGGAGCCTGCAGATCGAATTGCAGAATTTATTTTGAACTAACGGCTCTTTTAGAACAAATCCGGGCAAAGGGGCAGGTGCGTTAATCGTAGATCCGTCGCTCCGCGACGGATGTCCT
>JBBRJI010000451.1:0-5402 GCA_038219625.1 Pirellulales bacterium
GTTACAGGGTACTCTTTTTTCCAAACCTCTTTACCAGTCTTGCTCTCGAGACAAAGAACACGCTCAGTACCGACGAAGGAACGACGTCCGAAGTTGTCCACCTTCACATCCGATTTCGTTACCAGATCGGTCACGTACAATCGATTGCCGACAACTGCAGGGCCTGCGTATCCGCCAGCGATGGGTGCCGTCCAACTGGCTTTGAGACTACCCGGCGCGAAGCTCTGTGGCGGCTTGGCGATATTCCAGACATTATCGCGTTTTGGGCCCATCCACTGTGGCCAATCCTCTGCTCGGCATTCTAGGTTCACACCAGCCATACCTAGCGAACAAAGTGCCATCGCGCCGACAAGGTTTTGAAAAGACTTCATGTATCAGAATCCTCGAAAGAGCTGGTTGTTTTGAAATAGGGATGAAGCAGGATCTGAAATTGTAACAAACCTGCAAGAACAACGCGCTATCACCGCCACGCTAAGGCGCGAGAGGCAGACAAAAAGGTACCAGGCAGACAAAAAGGTACCAGGTACCGTACCAGGCACCCAGGTACCGTACCAGGCACCGGGTGGCACCAGGCACCCAATGGCACGCACAGAGGCTGTGATTTCATTGGCGACAACCATCCTAATGACTTCTTCCGATCCCGAAGTTTGGTCGAGTGGCTTTTCATTAGTCCTCGCTCACGGGTTTTGAATTTCCGCGATTTTGGGAGTACATGGTTTTAAGGCCAAAGGCATTGTTCAATATAGCCTGGGGCAACGCGCTTTACGCCCCTGGCTACGCTGAGTATGGCCTTTGGCCAACAGAACGGTTGCGAAAAGCGTAACTTCAAAACTCACGCATCGGGTCATTAAATCACAGCCTCTAAGAGCGATACGCGTGGGATCTGTGGCAAATGCTCTAGACACTTCACCACGCCCTTCGTACCTCAGAAGTCATTTCTTTGCCTTTTCCCTGCCCGTTTTCTCTAAGTTAATGGGGACATCGTTTGCAAGTTGGATACCTGGTGTGCTTCGACCCTTGGCGACATATTGTTCCAACAGACGTGTCAGTCGCGAAACGATTTCGGGGTTTTCCGCTTGGACTTTTTTGGTTTCGGAAACGTCGGTACTGAGATCGTAAAGCTGCACGTCTGGTAATCCATTTCGGGATGCGTCCGGATCTTTTGGGCTTCCCCACCTGCCAGAGCCCGAGCAGAATTCAAGCTTTCATTTGCCCTGTCGAATCGTAAACATTCCGTCGATAAAATGATGGACGACGGCTTCACGAATCACGTTAGGTACTCCGGAATTTTCCTAAAGCTCTTGTGGGCGGCAAAACTTGATTGGCATTTCACTTGTTGGATTGTCTAAAACCATACCTAATCTTCCGGCCAGTAGGTCATCTAGTTCTTTGCCAATAATCTCGGCTCGCCAGCCAAGCGTCAGGCACGGCGGAGGAGTGCCGTCGCTTTGGACATCCAATCGGTATTTTACAAAATCTCGCAAGTCGTCTGAGGTTGCAACGATCGACGGTGCGATGCGTTTGGTTCGACAAATGTATGCCAATGCAGCCGACAAAAACTGCGTTAACATACCGGCGGGTTGCCCCTTGCCGTACCGTTGCTTCTTGGGCCAAGCGGCCGCAGGCTGAAGGAGCGAATCCTCGATTGCCTTGGCTAGCTCGGGCAAATATTGTTTGGTGTGCCGGTGCTCCATCCCTCGCAAAGACGTCATGCGTCGAACGTCCGAAGTTCCCCGCCTCGCGAGTTCAACGAGCAAATCGTCTCGCAGAATTTTTCTGGGCGGGACATCGCGTTCTTTGGCTTTCAGGTCGCGCCAATTCCAAAGGCCACGGACAATTGAGAGTGAGTTTCCGGAAAGCGCTTGGATGCCGCTGATGCGAAACCAACTTTCATTGGCCTCAAATTCCGCTAATTCTTCCTGACGACGCCTCGTCTCCTCTTCCAACCATGAAAGCCGATCTTGTTTGATCAATTGCTGACTGATCGTTTGAAACAGACGCGGCAAATCGCGAACGTCTTGGGCAGCATACTCAAGCTGTTGGTTCGATAAGGGGCGATTTCGCCAGTCGGAGCGAGTCTCCTCTTTGTCCAATACCTTGCCGGTAAAGCGATGTACCAAATTACCGTAGGACGCAGGGTATTCCAAGCCGAGGAAAGCAGAAGCAATTTGAATGTCGAAAAGTTTGGGAATCAGTTTCTTCGTTGCCCGATAACAGAACAACGTTTCTTCTCGCCCGGCATGCACAATCACGGTCGTCTCTGGATCGACCAACGACTCCCAGAATGGTCCAAGATCGGTGCAGGTATACGGGTCGATGATCGCGATTTCATCTTCCGTTGCAACTTGTACCAGGCAAAGCTCGGGACGGTAGGAATCCTCCGCCACAAATTCCGTATCAAAGGCGACAAGCTTCTGGGCAGCTATCTTTTCACAAAGCTGATGGAGCGATTCTGGGTTTGTGATATAACTAAAATTTGCGTTCAAACGCTGCCCTGCGGTTGTTGTGGTCGTCGTATTTGTCAGCTCACACCCGATTGAACAGACGACCGAAACTCGGACAACCTGTATGAAATGCTAGCAAACCAATCCTATTTGTACACGGAAACACGATCGTCCACAACAACGGGTGGCGGGCAACATTGTCTTCGACAAAAAGATTGTGTCCAACATCGAGAGTTTGCTCGACAATGATGGCGGATTCAAAGAATGCTGCTGCGGCCAATGGGGTCCCTTGGATACCACGGCCCGGCCTCTTGGTCAGCGCTCGATCAATGGCGGAATCTGAGTTGATTCTAGCAGCCGGTGCGAGATGGCTGGACCTCAAGGAGCCTTCGTTAGGGTCTCTCGGCAGGCCCTCACTCGACCTCATATTCAACGTACTTGAACTCGACAGTCCCGAGTCGGTGCAGGTCAGTGTTGCCGGTGGCGAATTACGGAGCTGGACTCCAGATTTGGACGCTTCTTTGGCTGCCAAGTTACCTGCAAGGGCTTATCTCAAGCTGGCATTGGCTGATTGCAAAGGCCAGGCATGGCAGAGTGTTACCGAACGCATTTCGCGAGCTTTGGTTCGTCATTCGCAACTAATCTTGGTACATTATGCAGACGCGGTGAATTCAAACGCACCCTCTTGGCAGGAGGTAATCGAAACAACGAAATCCTTGGGTGGAAAGTTTTTGTTGATCGACACGTTTTGCAAGAAGTCAGGTGGCCTTTTGGATCACTATTCGCTGGTGCAACTGGATGCAATGATTGACGCGGCAAATCAACGAAAGCTCGGGGTCGCTTTGGCTGGCTCGTTGAAATTGGACCAACTCCAAAGCCTGTCGAATTCGCGGGCGGACTGGCTGGGCGTTCGAGGAGCGGTTTGTCAAAACTCTCAGCGGACCGGGGAAGTATGCCCAAACAAATTGCAACAAATACTTGCTCTTTTCAACTCGCGTTCCACCAACGGAAGCTGATCACCATGTCGTCGGGTAGCGAACGAGATCGACCTTGCGGGCTTTTGCGACAGGGGAACAAAGTCGTTGGCAATGTTTGCATGCCGGAAGCAACCGAAATATTTATTAAAGAATTCAATCATTGTTACGGGCAATTGCGACTTGAAGTGAGCGAACCGGCCGCAATTCTGACGAAGCCAGCATCAAATCCCCACTCTTTTCGATTGCCCATGTGGTTCCGTCACGTGTGGAACGCCCGAAACCCCGACGAGTAGAGTTCCCCCTGGGTGCTGGAGGGTGCTGGACTGACTGCGTTTAGGCGAGCGGCAGACGGAAGACTACCAGGCCAGGCCACCGTGTGGCGCGGCCACCGCGATGGGTGTGGGGACTGTGTGGCACGCCCAAAGCGATTAGCGCGATTAGCGATGGGCGTGGGAAGTGTGGCAAATGACTCTAGCGATTCACCACGCCCTTCGTACCTCAGAGCGTGCCATCCAGTTTATAGGTAGATTTCAAACTGCCTCTCGCCTTAACTATCCGGTAGCTTTCGGTTTGCCTCCATGGTTGTCCATAAGCTACAATAGTGGGGCCTCCAAAGTGGAGCCCCTACCTACTAACTACCGCAATGGTTGCGAGGACCTCCCACCCCTTGGCTCTGCCAATCCTTCGCAACACTGCGAACTGCTTTCCATAATCTTACTTCTTTCCCTAATTGTGACTTGAACAGTACCATTGCCATCCATCGCTTCGTCCAAATGCCTGAGGCGACAGCCACCACGCTGTCCATTTGCCTTGGCGTTTTCCTTTGTTCAAGTCAGCTATTCTCCCAAGAATCGACCCTCGACACACGACTTACTCAGGAATGGACGGAGGTGGTTCGGCCTATTCTGCAAGAACATTGCGGCGAATGCCATATGCAGACTTCCAACGAGGGTGGCGTCAATCTTGAGGACTATCAAGATCTCGACAAGATTCGTCAACACTCAAGCACTTGGGAACAAATTCGCGGGGTCATTCGCGCAGACGCGATGCCGCCACCCGAATCTTCAACCCTCAAGATGGCTGACCGAGAGAAGTTGATCGGTTGGGTTCAATCGGCCCTTCACGAGGTGGATTGCGGGTGTGCTCCGCCCCCTCCCAAAGTCACGCTGCGACGCTTGAATCAAGTCGAGTACGACAACACTGTGCGAGATCTTCTTGGTGTGGATCTTTCACCGTCTAAATCGATAGGATTTGTGTCGGACGATGTCGGCAACGGATTTGACAACCAAGGGGAAGTGCTGACGTTGCCACCGATCATGTTGGAAAAATATCTGCAAGCTGCTGCCTTCCTCTCTAAGGCCGTCATCGAGACCGATCGCGAATCCTTTCGCAAACAGCGCTTCGAAGGCCAGCAGCTTGCTTATTCGGAGGTACAAACCATTCCCTTGAATCTTTCCGAGGGCAAATACAACCTCAGCATTCGTATGCGATTTGGTGATAAGCAGCCAGACAATTGCAAAGTTCGCATTTCTGTGGATGGAGATTCCGTTGCTGAGTTGGATATTCCCTCCAAGGACGAAAACTACAAACAGGACGTTTCTCTCGAGAAGGGTGAGCATAGGCTATCCATCGAATACTACGACGACGCCAATCCCGAAAAGCGAACCGACGCCAGTCGCAAACTGATCATTGACTCAGTCCGAGTCAACGGTCCAGAAACCGGCGAGCCAGCTTTTCCTAAGCATCACGAAGCCATTGTGATTGCCCATCCAGACCAGAAAGACACGCCGGAAGGCCCACCGATCGGCTTGCCCGAAGCATCCCGCCGAGTATTCGATAAACTCCTTCCCAAAGCCTATCGTCGCCCTGTCACGACCGACGAACTTCAAGCGGTAGTTGGCGTGTGCGAAAAGGCCGCAGCGGCTGGCTTCAGTTACGAAGAGTCGATTCGCTTTGGGTTGCAAGCCGTACTGGTATCTCC
>JBBRJI010000452.1:0-5386 GCA_038219625.1 Pirellulales bacterium
CAGTCCGGACGGCGGTCCTCGCGGTGACGCCTACTGCTTCATTCACTTGAAGCAGCATTCCATTTTTCATCGCGATGGTCATAACTTGGTGTTTCAACTGCCGATCGCATTCAGTCAAGCGGCCCTCGGTGCAACGGTGGCGGTACCAACGTTGGATGGCAAGAAGTCGCTCGATCTGGCGGCTGGTACACAAAGTGGAACGGTATTTCGTTTGAGAGGGCTGGGAATGCCTGACCCGCACACCGGTGCTCGCGGTGACATGCTGGTGGAGACGATCATCGAAGTGCCGAATAAACTGACGAAGCGCCAGCAGGAATTGCTTCGAGAACTTGCCGAGCTGGATGAAAAAGAAATCACGCCCGAGCGCAAGGGATTCATGGACCGTATCGTGGCCTATTTTCAGGGCGATGCAGCGGAAACCGCCACTGCAAAGTCAAAGACCTAAAAGTTGATTTGCTAACACCCCTTCCATAGTGACCTAAGATGTCAAAACAACCCAAAGATGAATTCAATCCGGACTCTGGTGCTGAAAACTCAGCCAACGATTCTATATTCGAGGCGATGGATAACGATGCCGTTGGCACCGAGTCTCCAGAGCAAATCGTGGACTTGCTCGAGCAGCAAGTGGCGGAGTTCCGAGACCGCGAGTTGAAAGCCCAAGCGGAACTTGAGAATTTCCGAAAGCGGTTGCTTCGCGATACGGAACAGCAGCTCAAGTACGCGGTGGTTCCATTCGTGAGGGACTTGCTCGAGGTGGTCGACAATTTGAATCGAGCCACGGACGCGGCAACCGCCAGCGGCAGCACCGATAGTTTGGTATCCGGGGTTAAGTTGGTGCAAAGCCAGTTGGCAACCGTTTTAGGAAAGCACGATTGCAGACCGATTGTTTCCATCGGACAAACGTTCAACCCTTACCATCATCAAGCGATTTCGCAGCAGCCCAGTACGGAGTTCGCGGCAGGCATAGTCATGTACGAAACCTCAGTCGGCTATATCCTGCACGACCGAGTGATTCGACCCAGCATGGTGATTGTCTCGACCGGACCAGCAACTTAAATAAGAGAGCGGGGAAAACCCTATGCCAACCTACGATTACGAATGCGACGCTTGCGATCATAAGTTTGAATTGTTTCAATCGATTATGGCAGACCCGGAAAAGAAGTGTCCAAAGTGCAAGAAGATGAAGCTGCGCAGGTTGATTGGGACGGGAGCGGCCGTCGTATTCAAGGGGTCAGGCTTTTATCAAACGGACTACCGTAGCGAGTCGTACAAGAAATCGGCAGCGTCGGATTCGAAGAATTCGTCCGAGTCAAAGTCTGACAGCAAGTCAGACACCAAATCCGAATCGACATCGTCGGAATCGAAATCGACGGAACCCAAGACCGAGAGTAAGTCAGAAGGTAGTTCGTCGTCGGAATCCAAGTCCTCGGACACATCTGCGACCAAGGCTGCTGAGCCCAAGTCAACGCCAAGTTCGGAGCCCAAGAGCAAAGGCAAACGCAAAGAGTAGACGAGCTGTTTTGAAGACTATTTCACACGATTTCACACTATTTCACACAGAGGCACAGAGGCACAGAGAAGAACAATAAAGCAGACCTCGCGACTGCGTTTTCCCCCTCTGTGTCTTTGAGCCTCTGTGTGCCACCTTACTGCGTTGGCGATCGGCAGAAACGGCAATACCCTCCCTACTGAGGTTTGCGTGGTGGAGCGAATTTGATGCGTTCGACTAGCCGTTGAATCTCATCCCCTTGTCGTTGGCCGGTTACGGCTGTGATGGCTCGGATGACGTTTTCGTATCGCAAGTTGTAGTCCAAGTCGATTTCGATTTCCGGTCCCTCTTCCGGAGTGGGAGGGGTGTTGCCTCCGGTCAATTGCAAGATGAAGCCGCGGAGTTTGCCCAAGTCATTCCCGAAGGATTGGCTATCGTTCACGAGAATTTCCATTAGCTCACCGTCGGCGTTGGCTCGCAATCTCAATTTGATCGGGAGATCTGTCTGGTTCTGTGCACCGTCGCTACCGCCTATCGGCATCTTGATGCTAAAGTCTCCTTCCTGAGCTGCAATCTTAAAAGTAGCCACGAAAAAGATCAGGAGCAAGAAAATGACATCGATCATGGACGTCAATTGCAGCTCGGCCTTATCGTTAGCTCGCTTCAACGCGATTTTCATCGTAGCCATTCCTAAATTTGTTCGCGAACGCGAAGTTGGAACTTTTCAAAGCCTAACTCCTGACATTTCTTAATCAATTCTTGAACGATCCCACCGGGCGCATTGCTGTGAGCCCGAATGATGATGTTGGCATCCTTGGCAGCTTTATTTTGAGAGGTCAGCACTTGAATCTCTGTTCGCAGAAGGGGCCCCACGGACTCGACCGTAGCCACGTTAGCGCCCATGTAGATGGTTGCGTTTGAATCCAAGTGCACGATAATGGGAGAGGTCAGTGGCGCATCGGGTGGCTTGGCTAGCTCGCTTGAGGGTAACTTGATCTTGTCGTTTTGGTCGTCTTGTGAAAAGTTGATTAGCACCATAAAGAAAATAATCAATTGAAAGACCATGTCGATCATGGCGGTCATGTCACCTTCGGCGACCTTGGTAACCATCTTCTTGCGAGTTCGCATCCTATCACCGCCCTTCCGGCTAGCTTTTCACGAAGGCTTGGAACTTATCGAGCATTTCCTCACTTTGGTTTCCCGCGTTCAAAATAAATCGCTGGACTCGGTTGCGTAGGATGTTGTAGATTGTGATTGCGGGAATCGCGAGAAACAACCCAAAGAGCGTGGTGTAAAGCGCTTGTTCAATACCACCGGCGAGCTCCGACGGTTTGATCGTAGCCGTGCTGCTAGCGATCTGTCCGAACGATTTCACCATTCCTTGAACCGTTCCCAAAAGTCCAACCATGGGCGCAATATTTCCGATGAGCGCTAGGTAGCTAAGCATATGCTCTACCTTCATGGTTTCGGACTCGCCTGCGATTTGCATCGCTTCCAATGCGGCATCTTTTCCTTTTTGTAGTTTGCCCAATCCTGCCGAAAGAACTTGGCCGAGAAAGCTCTCGTCTGCCCGCACCAACTCCACGGCCGCTTGTGTATTCTTTTCGACCAAGCTCGCTTCGATCCCCTGAATAAGGTCGTCCGGAACAAAGTTGTTCTTCTGAACGGCCAGCAGGGCACGCACCACGAGTGCCACTAAGACGACGCTCATCAGCAAGAAGATGATTGCGTACATCGACCCCAGTGCCTTCCAAGTCTTCACCAGCAGGTTTTCCGACTTGGCAGCGACGGCCTCTTGGGCGAACAGGTCCCCATGCAGGACGAACGTAACAAGAAGCAAAGCCATCGCGGGCAGTAGGTAAGCAAGCAGGGACCGCGCACTTTGAAAGCTGGATCGCATGGCGTCTCCGTAAATGGGAGGTTAGAGGACGAGAGGGAAAAGGAGCAACACACTCACGCGTCTGGACGTTCAAACGCGTTCGATAGCCTAATGGTACTCAACGAACTCTTGAAAGAGATTGGGGGTGACTCGATATTCGAGGAAAATGACTCATTGGTAACTCTTCAAGGTGGATTGAGCCAGCAATTTCTCATGTGCCGGCCAAATCGAAGTAGGCAGTTCGTTATCTACCAATCTTATGATTTCGTTGACGTTCAAAGTGCCGTCGACGATTCTAGCTGAGTTTAACAAGTAGAGACCAGGCTGCGCTGCGACGACTGGGCAACGCGACTGTGAATACTCGATAGTCGGGATCGCCATCACAAAACGCGCTCGGGCGGTTTGAATAGCCCGAACGCCGCTGCGTCTAAACTCAGTGTACATTTTCTCGAGCGTTGCCAAGCATCGTTCGTGCACTTGGTCGTCAGATTCGTTCATGGCGGGATCCTCAGCCAGCATGTATTGTGGCAAGTAAACCAAATAATGCCCACCTAGCTTCTCTGGCTTCAGGATCGTCCCCATTTCAATCACGCCAGTCAGCGGAATTCCGGGGTCGGTAATGTTCGTCACGTAAAAGCCACCCAATGGCTTGTCCAGCAATAACGACGTGCAAACAACGCCCAAGTAATCGGTTCTTTGCAAGCGATCGATCTCGTGCTCGCTCAAACCGTCCACGGTTCCCAAGATGGCGGGGGACTGTACGGTTACAATCACACGGTCAAATCGATCACTTGAGGCTTCCCCTTCGGATTCGAACTGCAAACTCCATTGCCCAGAATCTGGCACCTGAGTGATCCTATGTACCTTCGTATTGGTTCGGAGCTGAACATTCTGTTCTTTCAACCTTTTTGCTAAGGCAGAGAGCATGCGGCCATAGCCTCCCGCCACGTAGCCGAACATTTCGCGTTTCATTCCGCTTCGTCTGGCCGCGTACATGCGTTGCATGTAAGCCCAGATGAAAGCCGCATTGGTTCGCTCGTAGGAGGCACCCAACTTGCATTTCAACAATGGTAACCAAATCTTTTCAAAGGTCGAGTTCCCGCTCCACCGACGAAGCCATTTTTCCACAGGCATCTTTTCTAACGATCGCCAATCTCGTAATTTTGATCCAAAGAATATCGTGCTTCCCAACCGAAATTTTTGATACAGATTGAGGACTGGAAATCGAAGAAAATCGATGGAACTGGATAGCGAATGCAGCTTGCCCTTCGAATAGAATCCAGTCCGCGTCTGAACCCACTCCATCTCTCTTTCGAGGTCCAACTCTTTTAGCAATTCTCGAAGGTAAAGGTCGCTCAGCAGGGTCACATGGTAGAAGCGATCCCAGGCGACGTCCCCGATCTGCCAGGCCGAAGTCAATCCTCCCAGCGAGTCGCCGGACTCAAAGACCGTAACCGACTGGCCCCGTTGCCTCAGACGACGTGCGGTGGCCAGTCCGAGCATTCCTCCACCGACTACGGCCCACCGTTTTGAAGGGTTCTCGCTGGGTGCCGTCATGGTCTGACCGGTTTGCGATAGAGAGCCCAGAAAAGATCGTCACCTGGATAGGGTAGACTCCATGCGATTGGCAAGATCTTCATGATTGAAGATACACCTGTGTACACGAGCGATTTTTTGGCCGAGTGTTGTAGAATCGATTTAGCGTGGCCAACATGGATCCAGCGAAGAGCCCGGCGCGAGCCGATTGGCTCGAATCCCCTTTGTACCATGACCTGCTGAAGTCCAGCCCTGGTAAACCAATGCAGCACGCTCGGTGGGGAGTATTCGTGCCAACCTTTACCCAAAAGACGAGCGATGACGCTACCGCGATCCCAAGTCTCTACCAGTAAAACTCCCCCGGGACGGAGTAGATGATAAGCTTTAGCGATCGCCAAACGCGGATCCACCAAGTGCGAAATGACTTGAATCATGGCAACGCAATCAAAGGAGGCTTCCTCAAAAAACGTTTCCGATTCAAA
>JBBRJI010000453.1:0-5383 GCA_038219625.1 Pirellulales bacterium
ATCGTACGGAAGATCATCATTGAAGGATTGAATGACCCAATCTCGCCAAAGCCAGAGGTGGCGGCCGCCATCAATAGAGAAGCCGTTGGTATCGGCATAACGAGCCGAGTCAAGCCAGTCGATCGCGAGTCGTTCACCGAAGTGCGAGCTTTGCAGCAATCGATCGACCAATTGCGGATAAGCGTCGATGGACTCGGCGTTCACGAATGCTTCGACTTCCTCGGCCGACGGTGGCAATCCCGTTAGATCCAACGCAACACGTCGAATCAACATTGATCGATCGGCTTCTGGAGATAGTTTTAAGCCTTCCTCGGCAAGTCGCGATCGGACAAACACCTCGATCGGATTGTCGATGGCTCCAGCAGGCAAGAGTGCTTTATTAGGGGCGATAAAGGCCCAATGGCCCGCATAGAGGGCGCCTTGCTCAATCCATGTCTTTAACTTCTTTTTTTGGACGTTGGTCAATCGAAAATGCGATTTGGACGGGGGCATGACTTGCTCAGGGTCTTGACTGATGATCCGCGTCCAAGCATCACTTTTTTCAAGGCTGCCCGGAACGATCGCAATCGTGCCGTTTCGATCTGCGTAAGCAGAGTCCATTAAATCGAGTCGCAACTCCGCTTGGCGAGCTTTCTCATCGAAGCCGTGACATGGCAAACAATTCTCGCTCAGAATCGGGCGAATATCGCGGTTGTATTCGAGTTTTGTATCCCCAAACGCATTCAGGCTGACGCAAACGGCAAAACAAGCAGTGAGAACTAGCAGTTGGCGTGTCATGGAGTGTGGAGAGGTGGAGAGGTGGAGAGGTGGAGAGGTGGAGAGGTGGAGAGATGGAGAGATGGAGAGATGGAGTGGTGGAGAGATGGAGTGGTGGAGAGATGGAGTGGTGGAGTGGTGGAGTGGTGGAGGATGGAGTGGTGGAGGATGGAGTGCGGAGAGACTCCATTCTATTCTATCGGAAGCGTCGAAGCCCATTGAAAGTCTAGGTTGCGTGATGGTATTTCTTTCTTAGTCAAAAGTTCGCCGTCAACACGCTTGCGTCAATCTGAAAGTAGTTAGCAAGAGTTCGGATCATTTGACGACTAAATTGCTTCTTACCAGCCATTACTTCGGACATCGACGACTTGGGCAGGCCCGTCTCCTTGCTGACATCCGCTGGTGTCACGCCCTTCATATCCAAAAGGTGGCGGAGCATGTCTGCGTCCGATGCTGGAGCAATGGCGTGGTGTTTGTCTTCGTAAGTAGCAACGAGATCACTCAGCGCATCAAGGTACATTTCTTCACCATGATCAAGATTCCTTTGGGCAAGTAATTTGTCCATCACTTTGCCGGCTGCGACAAGATGCTCGTCGGATTGAATAGAGACAAGCGGAAACATGACAATAAGTTCCAGATACGAGTCTCGGTCTTTGGATCTCAAACTGAATTTTGTTTTACTTGCCATGTTTCTTCCTCACTCGCTTCTTTGTTGCATTCCCATTCGTGGCAGTTCGATAAACGTTTTTCTTCTTAGCTGGCGGCGTTTCAAGGCAACCACATTCTGATTTCCATTTTTCCTCGTCGTACTCTGCATGAGTCATCACTTTGAGGATGAAAACCTTTTGGCTTGCGTAAAGGATTCTCGTAATCAGTCGGAATTTGTTGCCACCAATGTTGAAGACCACGCAACTACCTGCAATACTCGCCGAGGCGAAATCCGCTTTGACATCGCCCCACGACTGCCACTCTACTTTTCGGTTATTGACATGCGTATGCCAAGCTCTGAGTGAGCCCTCAGAGTCCGACCCAGCGTGGCTTTCCCAGAAACTCCGCAGGCGGGCTATCGAAATCACTCGCATGTGGCTGCTCCTCTCGTTCCTCTATCGGCATTCTAATTCGCAAAACACGAACTTTCAAGGAGAAAGTTCGCAAAATGCGAACTCAGTTAGCGTGGACTAAGCAAAGAGCCCATTCACAACTGGCTTCACGCCTTTGATGTGTTCCGAGAAGCAACGGGGCCTTGGGTCGTCGCGTACCCTCACCGCGAGTCGCGGAGCGACATCGCCTACGTAGATCCGTCGCTCCGTCGACGGATGTCCTGCATGAAGAAACCCGATTGGATCTATAGCGTGTGCCAAGTTGTGACCTACGAAAAACTCGCATTAGGGCAATACGATCTCAAGGTCGGTCTCTCCGGAGTCCGCCACGACGGACGACTGCCTTTGTCGACTGATGGGATTGCCTAGGACTCGAGGGCCACCCAGAAGGCGAACGGTTATTTTATGATTTCCAGATGGAACGTTTTTTAATCGAAACCTGCCGTTCGCAGTCGTGTTGTCATTGAATGAACCAGGCGGCGAAATACACAGTTCGTTGTTGGCTGTACTTGCCTCGAGTTGAACGATGGCTCCATCGACTGGTTTTCCGTTATTGTCGACAACGATGCCACTGATTTCTTCCTTGCCTGAAAGCATCGCGATCTCGGGGGCGATAATTTCGAGGTTTGCATCCACAATTCCTTCAATTGGCCGACTGGCAAAAAAACTTAAGCCGGACCACTCGCCCGATAAGTGCACCAACTGGCCATAAGATCTCGATGGAAAAGCACTTATGACGTAGTTGCCATCGATATCCGTTCTGTTGGATTCCCACGACGAAACAGGCGACGTTTCCGAGTCCAGAGGGTGGAACTTGGACTGAGCGACAACCACAGCACCTTCCATGGGAGCACCATTCAACGTGACTCTGCCAACGATACGAGCGGCTTTGGTGAGTCGTAACTCGACCACATCATCACTCGAGCCAGCAAGTTCAGCAACGCCGAAGTATTTAGGCGAATCGCTAGAATATGTTGCAAACGCAGTGTACTTTTGATCCCAGCCCAATGTGGGTCGCAAGATCGCGATACCCGATTGATCGGTTTTTGTTTGTTGAGAGATGTGATTTCCGTCGTTGAGACTTGCCTGAATAAATGCCGTAGGGGAATTATTCATCGTCGATTTGTCTCGGAGTTTAAAGAGCTCAATTCGACAGTTCACAACCGGCTTGCCATCATCCGAGACGACTTTGATCGAAGCAAGTTTGGGTTCCGCTCGATCGACGTTTATAAGTACGTTGCCCAACTCTACAGGCGAGCCAGAAATAACATCGACTTGTCTAATTGCCCTGCGTGACGAGGACTCCGTAAGGAAGTGCTCTTGCTCCGCCGCATTGATCCAAGCTGGAACAAATTGCACTTCTAACTGTCCAGGTTTCACAGGCAAATGAAATTGCCCGGCCGCGTCTGTTTCGACGAATTCCTGAGAATTCTTAATTTTCACTTTAACACCTGCAAGAGGCATCTTAGAAATAGACGAAAGAACGCGTCCACGCAGCCATTCCCCTTCAAGTACTAACGGCGGAAGCTCCCCCGTCAGCAAGTCTTCTTTCTTTACATCCAAATACGTTCTAGGGAATCGAGTTCCTGCAGGCGGAACGATTTCAACTGATTGAATGCGCTCGGTCCCATCGTCCCACTTGTTGAAATCCAAAAGCGAGATAGTGAATTTACCTAGATCGTCGGATGTTGATTCGCGTCCAAACTTGACTCCGACGACAGGAATGCCGCTGCTATCAACGACCGTGCCGGATAACTTGATTCGCGGGTACGCCCTGACAACTGCTCGACTCTCAACAAATCCTAATTGCCGATTATCCGGAGTCAGATCGACCGTGCTATCTGTCGCCATGAAAACGCGACATTCCCAATGCTATGCCACCTGAATCATTCCCGACGCCCATCGATGAATTTCCAACCCTTGTCCGTGAATGGATGGAGAAACGAATTCTTTGAAAAGTCTATTCAGTCAAACCCAGAGCATACAATGAACGCCGTCAAATCACCAAAGTATCATGTGTTTATTAGCCATTCGTCGCAGGATCGAAACTGGGCCGATGCTGTTCTAGCGATCCAAATCGAACATTACGCATGTCGGAGTACATAACGCGAAGTGCTGCCAAAGAGGAACTGCCCCAAACGATCTTGGACGGAATTTTCTAGGACTATGATATCGCTCCCTCTCTTTTTCGCGAATTCAACTAAAGCGTCTCCAGCGTGGCTCCCTTCGACAACGTGCGTTTGCACATTTGGGTGAAAGCTTTCGAAGTTGCTCCGCAGCTCGGTCTACCGATTGCTGTATAGAATTCCTCATTTCTGGTACATCAAACTCGTACGGAATCTCTGAATAAACAAACGGGAGTGCAACCACCCCTACGACATCGATATGGGTGCTCGCGCCCCAACCAAACAATGCCATTTGCCTTACGGCCTCAGTAGACGCCGGTGATTCATCCTGTACGAAACACACGTCGGTCGGGCGTTTTCGTGTCGACAATCCAGTTGGACGGACCAACAACACCGAACAGTGGGCCTGCGATGCAACAAAGCTCAGGGCTACCCACCCAATAGTGGTGCAAGATTGTTAAGTTGCGCAGTTGTTTTTGCTCGTCTTAATCGTTTCTTCACATATCGTCGATGGCAATACGACGGTTGACGGATTCGGCATCTTTGAACAATCACAGTCCTGATTCGGGCGATCGTTCGGGGCATCGAATACAACTTGGTTACACCAATAGCTAGCGTGGGTCATAGGAACTTGGATATCGTTGGATTCAAACATTTTCAGAGAAGACAGGCATCGCTAGCATTCAGCGGTGCTTTCGGCGTCCTATGCAATGATCCACACCGCGTTAACCTGTGGCTATGTTCTATCGAATGGTCCCTTTTTCCAGTTGAACAGTGAGGCAGCAATTGAATCTCTTCACTCGAGTTGCGCTAGCGTTTGCCGCCTGTTGCTTTGCGGCAAGTGGGGCAGCGATTGATGGCCAAGAATCAACCGTTGCGACTGAGTTATCCGAGCAAGCTTCGAAAATCGACACGCAGGCAGAGGCAGACGAGAAAAGCAAGAGCACAAACAAGATCGCTTGTGTTGAACTTGAACACGAAAAAATTAAAACCCTCGCTGAGAGAATCGAGAACTTGGGACAGCTCTACAAGAACGATGATAATCCGATCATGCAGGAGCTATGGTTCCTCGGTCGCTATCACGGACAGTACTTCGACGCCGACGGAAATGTCGGGGAAAGCGACGGATGGGAGAATCGACGTTTTCGAATTGGCTCGCAAGCGCGCTTCTTCGACAAGCTGACGTTGCACGCGCAAATGGTTAGCGGCTTTGACATGGATCCATTCTACAACGGCTTCACGGAACTTTGGTCGCAATGGGCTTTCGACGACAGATTCCTCGTTACCATCGGGCAGCAGAAGCACCGCTTTACACATGACCGAAACGTTTCGAGCCGTTATCTCAATACACTCGAACGAAGTATGTTGCTGAATATGTTCAACGCAGACTATACGCCGGCT
>JBBRJI010000454.1:0-5366 GCA_038219625.1 Pirellulales bacterium
CGCCGAAACTCTTGGCGAGTTTCGCTGGGGCGATGACGTTTTGTCTCAATCCATGGGGATGGTCGAACAGGACATCATGCTCTTCGAAGGGACAGTGAGAGAGAATCTGACACTCTGGGACAACTCCGTTCCGGACGCTGCGTTGGAACGAGCTGGACATGACGCGCACATCAGCGACGTGATTCGTGATTTGCCTGGCACATTCTCGGCCTTGCTCAGTGAGGGTGGCCGAAATTTAAGTGGTGGGCAACGCCAACGCCTTGAAATCGCCCGAGCGCTTGTCAACGATCCTGCAGCGCTAGTACTCGACGAAGCGACCAGCGCCTTGGACTCCGAGACCGAAGCTATCATCGATTCGAATTTGAGGCGTCGTGGTTGCACTTGCGTTATCGTCGCTCACCGCCTGAGCACCATTCGCGATTGCGATGAAATCATCGTGCTTGAACGTGGCAAAGTGGTCGAACGCGGTACGCACGAGGAACTGTGGCTCTCTGGCGGTAAGTACTCAAGTCTATTGCGACATCAATGATCTCTTTATCCACTGGCGAATGTCTAAAAGCTCCCAATGATACAGTCTTTTGGGTGATGGCGCTTTCGGGTCAGATACGCTTGGCTGACCAAGTGCTTGATAGTTCGATCGGTTGGATGCCGCTTTGTGGTGAAGACTATTTGGTCGCAGAATGCAATTCGACCGCCCGCTTGGAACAAAGCAAGAATGCATCGCGTGTCAGCGATTTGCTCGAGGGTTTGGGGCATTACCATCGGATCGCATTTCGCCATGTCAGCCGTCAGGAAACGGAGGAACACACCCGCAACGCACAGAGACTGGAGGCACGTCAACGAAATCAACAACATGATACCGCTGACGTGCTGCGGGAATTGGGATCGGTATTGTCTCACAAGCCCGCTGTGTCGACTAGTGACGATCCGCTTCACTACGCGATGACTATGGTTGGTAAACAGTTGGGAGTTCAATTCGCTTTTCCAGAGGAAGTGCGTAGTGAACGCAGCCTGGATGCCGAGGTAGAGGCTATCGCCCGCCGCTCGCGTATTCGCGCTCGGAATGTCGTTTTACGAGGTCATTGGTGGACTACAGACTCCGGACCGATCCTTGGCAAATGGTCCGCCAACGGAAACCCAATCGCCATGATTCGTGGCGAGCGAGGTTATTCTGTTTTCGATCCAGTGGAGGGGACGACGAAGCTGGTTGATCGCAGTCTCGCCCAATTGGTTTCTCGGGATGCGACCACGTTTATTCCCCCATTGCCCGATACCGCGAACTCGCTAGCGGCTCTAGGCAAATTTGCCTTGCGTCCGGTGGCGCCCGAAATGCTCATGGTCATCTTTTTGGCGACTTCGGTTACGTTGCTTGGGATGTTGGTGCCGATATCGACTGGCTTGGTGATCGACGAAGCGATTCCAGACGCAAATCTGGCCTTGTTGTATCAATTGGCGGCTGGATTGATGGCGATGGCAGTTGCTCAAGCTGCCTTTTCGTTTTCGCAAAACAGGCTGCTGCTTCGCACGGACACGGCCATTACTGCGTCGCTCCAATCTGCGGTCATCGATCGATTGCTGCGTTTGCCAGGTTCGTTCTTTCGTCGCTACTCCAGTGGTGATCTTCAAAATCGATCGATGATGATCACCGAGATTAGTCGTGAAGTTAGCCATACCTCGATCAATGGGGTTCTGATCGGTTTCACGGCCATGCTCAACCTTTTCATGTGTTTTTACTACAGCGCTCAGCTGGCTTGGGTCGCCTGCATCGTTGCACTTGTCGTGGCGGGTTACACGGCAGGCCTTTCGGTTGCAATTCGTGGAATGGCTAGGAAGCTTACCGTGGGCCGAGGAATACTCAATGGATTTCAAGTGCAATTGATTTCGGGTGTAGCCAAGATTCAAGTTGCAGCGGCCCAGCAGAGGGCCTTCAACGCATGGGCCCGCAAGGTAGGAGCACAGCTTCGGCTCTCCGCTGGAATCCAACGCGCCGAGCAGTGGGGTGGCCTGATCAACACGGCGCTACAGCATGCAACTACGGTCGTGTTGTATTACTTCGCCGCGAGGCTTTTGGCGGGTGGAGCGGACGCTGGTCCTGGTATGTTGACGATGGGCACCTTCCTTGCATTCTATGTGGCGTTCAACAAGATGATTAGTGGCGCGACGGGCGTTAGCAATACGATGGTAGAGCTAGGTGATAGCTGGGCCAAGAAGCAACTGATCATGCCTTTGCTTCAAGAGGCACCCGAGAACTCGCAGGACAAGATCGATCCCGGTCGATTGCAAGGGGCCATTTCGCTGTCGCACATTGAGTTTCGGTATCGCGACGATGGCCCGCTTATTTTGAACGATGTCAGCATACACGCGAACCCGGGTCAGTTTGTAGCCATCGTTGGCCCATCGGGGTCAGGCAAATCCAGTCTGTTGAGGATTCTGCTCGGCTTTGAAATTCCGAAGGGGGGATCCGTCTGCTTTGATGGCCAGGACCTAGCGGGTCTCGACTCCATGTCGGTTCGGAGGCAAATAGGGGTTGTGCTTCAATCCGGAATCGTCAACTCCGGATCGCTGTTCGACAACATTGCCGGCGCCAGTCGCGTTTCGCTCGATCAAGCTTGGGAAGCGGCCCGATCCGCAGGACTAGCTGCCGATATCGAACAGATGCCGATGGGGATGCATACGTTTATCAGCGAAGGGGGAGGGACAGTTTCTGGTGGACAACGTCAACGTTTGTTGATCGCCCGAGCCCTCGTGACACGACCTAAGATTCTAATCTTCGATGAAGCGACCAGCGCACTTGACAATCGAACACAGCAAATCGTCAGTGAGAGTCTTGAACGCATGCAAGTCACAAGGCTCGTTGTCGCTCATCGATTGAGCACCATTCGAGAAGCGAATCGAATCTACGTTTTGCAAGCAGGCCAAATCGTTCAGTGCGGCACGTACCAAGAACTGAACGAACAAGAAGGATTGTTCAAACGCATGACCGCAAGGCAGGTAGTTTAGCATCGTGCGGTGCTCGTACGAATGATCTCTAGTTGATTTGCTCGAACGTAGCGGAGTGGTCCACATACGTATGTGATGTCCCGAATTGTTCATTGTTCCATGTGCTTGTATGGTCGTCACAGAACCAATCGACGATTCGTGTCAATAAGCCTTTTCTGCCACCGGAAACTTCGGACAGCTCTGCTTCGCTCAATTCATGCGGACCACTTGAGCCATGTGTCAGGCAAGGGAGGATCACGCGCAAAAGATTTTCGGGTTGTTCATGAACAACAAACCGCAGATTTTCGGGAAGCGGGCTGCCGATGGCTTCTTCCATGCACGTACGAGGATTTCCTTTCAATCGTTGACAATAGGATTCGTCAGAGGCGGCACGTTGCATCAAGCTGTTGACGGCAGTAGAACCAGTCCTGCTTCCGATGACCAAATGAATTTCGTTTGGATGAGATTCGATGATTTCGATTCGAGTTGTCACCGGAACCTCTTCGCCGAACTCTGTAAAGACATCGCGTGGTGACGCCATCAGTCGTTTGCGCAGTATTGAATCACTCTTGGACTTGGACAGTAGTTCTTTGAATGAAGTCATGTTTTATTTCCCTTAACTGGAATGGATGATCTTGAGAAAAGAGACTTAGAAAGGATGTACCGTTGTTAACGGTATTGAAGCATCTCTTGAAGCGTGACGAAACGAGAAGGACGGTTATCCATGGCGAATGACTCGGTGGTTCCACAAGCTCAATCCGTTGAGAATTCCCCAGATTTACTTAAGTTCATATAGTTCTGTTCTTTCCTTACCCATTGGTCGTTTACTACACTGACCGTTGTGACGGATCGAGTACTGTTTGGGCAAAAAAGATCCCTGAAGAAATCGCCAAACCTACCACCGGCAACCGCATCTAATTCCTGTTCGCTCAGTTCGCCACCAGCTCCGGTGGAATCGAGGAACAAAAAGACTCGTCCGGGTTTTTTTTCATGAACAAAGACTTCTACGCCAGCCGGCAGCTTCTCTCCAATTGCGGATTCGACGGTAGAAATGGGATCGTCAAGCAATTGAGCTTTGAATTCCGTATCGTTTACGGCACGGTCAAGCATTGAGTCGATCTCTGCTACGTAGCCCTTGGCACCCAACATCAGGTGGAATTGATTGGGACTTTGTTCAACAACCTGAACTTCGGTCCCCTGCGGGACACTGCATCCCACTTCATCGCAGGCTGAAACGGGATCGGCAATCAATCGCGATCGAAAATCGGAATCCGATTTAACTCGGGTGATCACGGTGGACCAATTGGGTTGAGACATGTTTTTCTCCTGACGTCTGAAAATCTTTTGACTTTTCCAGGATCTGCAATGAATCAACCGATTCAAATGGGTGACAGATCCGGAAACAACGCCATGCAAACTCGTCTAACTCAAACGAGTGCTGACACCATCAATGCGTAACGCGAATCAGAAAAGTCTCAATCGCGTAAAACATTTTGGCTCTTCCGGCAAAGTGGGGAGGTCCTCAATCGTAACTTTTTCAATAATCCGACTGCCACCTTCTTCATGATTTTACCAACATTGATTTTGTCCTGATTTAATCGCAATGAATTCTTATGACAAAATCATGTGGGGTAAAAACATAAGGCTATTCCATGAGGAAGAATTATGTCCGACTGGGCACGCGTCATCGACCTCGTTAATTCCGACGGTGAGTTTCGCTCGAAACTCAAGCAAAATGCCGCATTGGCTTGCGAGGATGCGGGATGCCACCTAACACCAGGCATGGGAATACGTGTGACCGAACAATGCGAAAACGAAGTCCACTTCATTCTCGGCGCTCCAACGAATCTCGTGGATGTCGACATGGTCTTGGAATCGGCACAAAAGGACCCGATCCTTCGTACTCAATTGCTCGAAAACGCTTCCCCCATCCTCAGTCCCATCATTGGGCATAAATTTCCGATCGAAACAAAATTCATTGTCCACGAACGGCTGCCACAAGAGACGTTTATCGTTTTGCGCGATAGCAAGGAAGAAGGGCTACTGGATGAATCCCAGCTCGATTCCATAGCCGGTGGGTTATCGAATTCCCAAAACAAAGCTCAACGACCGACCGAACCCAATGGCATCATCGCCATTTTGATTGGCTAGTCCCGCAACCGAAAAATGTCCCGTCACCGACCTGCGGTGAAATGCCCCCGAGTTTTACTCGGGGGATATTTACCATCCCTCTAGATTAGACGGTCATACCCCCACAGTCATCCAACCTATGGACCTATCGCAATCTACCGTTGATCTCTATCAACCCTGTGAATCCATCGTTGAGATTGTTTCGCGTGCATCCTCGTGCGAAGAAGCCAACGCATGGCCGCTAGCCTCACTTGATT
>JBBRJI010000455.1:0-5365 GCA_038219625.1 Pirellulales bacterium
GCGACGGACGAGGATCGCGAAGGGGAGGCCATCTCCTGGCATTTGCAAGAAGTTTTGAAACCCAAAGTGCCCGTGCACCGGATGGTTTTTCATGAAATCACTAAAGAAGCTATCCAAAATGCTCTCAAAAACACCAGGCAAATCGATCAGGGTCTGGTCAAGGCACAAGAAACGCGACGCATTTTGGATCGGCTTTATGGCTATGACATTTCGCCGCTACTTTGGAAAAAAGTCCGACCCAAATTATCGGCGGGGCGCGTGCAAAGCGTCGCGGTTCGATTGATCGTGCAACGCGAACGCGAACGCATGGCCTTTCATTCTGCAACCTACTTTGATCTGGATGTTTGGTTGGAAACAACTGCCAAAGAGAAGTTCGAAGCTTCCTTGGTCAGTGTTGCGGATCGAAGAATTCCGTCTGGAAAGGACTTCGACACCGCGACGGGGTTGCTCAAGGATTCCAAGATGCTGCAACTCGATGCTGCTTCGGCGGACGCGCTCAAAACTCGGCTTGCGAAGGCTTCGTTCCAAGTCGTCAGCGTCGAAATAAAGCCCTACACCGAACGCCCGAAAGCACCGTTTACTACCAGCACCTTGCAACAGGAAGCCAACCGCAAACTGGGAATGACCGCCAAGGACGCGATGCGGGTTGCCCAAAGCCTTTACGAAAACGGCTACATTACCTACATGCGTACCGACTCGACTACGCTTTCCAAAGAAGCAGTCGATGCAGCCCGCGAACTGGTTCGATCGCAATACGGCGATGCGTTCCTATATTCGACTCCGAGGACGTACGCGACCAAGGTCAAGAATGCTCAGGAAGCGCACGAAGCGATTCGACCCGCTGGTAGCCCTTTTCAACTGCCAGAGAAAATCAAGAGCGAATTAAACTTCGATCAATTTCGACTTTTTGAGTTGATTTGGAAGCGTACTGTTGCCTCACAAATGGCAGATGCAAGGAAACTACGCGTCGTTGTCGTCATCCGAGCCGACGACGCTATCTTTCAGGCTACTGGTACTTCGATCGAGTTCGAAGGGTTTTTGAGAGCCTACGTTGAGGGGAGCGATGATCCCGCTGCCGAATTGGCGGAAAAGGAAAAGCTTCTCCCCGACGTCAAGGCTTCCGATCCTCTCAAAGCCCTGTCGTTGGATTCGGTTTCCCATACCACCCAACCACCTGCACGCTATACCGAAGCATCCTTGACACAAGGGCTGGAAGAACGGGGCATCGGACGTCCGAGTACCTACGCTTCGATTATCGATACGATTCTCAAACGTGATTACGTATTTAAGAAGGGGAACGCACTTGTTCCGAGTTGGACTGCGTTTGCAGTAATTCGGCTATTGGAGGAGCATTTCACTTCGCTGGTCGACTACAAATTCACGGCCGAAATGGAAGATTACCTCGACCAAATCAGCCGCAACGAACGTGAGAATTTGGCTTACCTGCAGGAGTTTTACTTCGGTGAAGAGGGGGTCACTGAAAATGCCGCGCCTGGTGGCATCGGTCTTAAACCACTGCTTGCACTGAAGGTTGCTGAAATCGATCCTCGCACCGCATGTTCCTATCCGCTTGGATTCATGGATGGTAATCAAGAACTACCCGTCTCCGTTCGGGTTGGTCGATATGGACCTTATGTCGAACAAGGCGAACGACGAGCCAGTATTTCCGAGGAGATGCCACCTGATGAAATGACCTTGGCGATGGCCGTCGAGATGTTGGCCAAACAAGAGCTCGGTGAAGAACCGATGGGATATCATCCCGAAACCAACAAACCTATTTACATCAAGCAAGGCCGGTTTGGGCCGTATGTTCAAATGGGTGACGCCGACGATGAGGACAAAAAGAACGCATCCTTGCTCAAAGGCATGACCACCGAGACGTTAGATCTGGATACAGCCGTAAAGCTGCTGATGTTTCCACGTACCCTTGGGATCAATCCAGCCAATGGTGAACCGATCATCGCGACGCAAGGAAAATTTGGGCCATACATTAAAAACGGAACGGACTCGAGATCGCTGGGAGCAACTCAAAGCTTGCTCGATCTGACGCTCGAACAGGCGTTGGAGTTGCTCGCACAACCTAAAGCCTTGGGTCGTGGTCGCGGTGTTGCCGCTCCACCTCTACGGGAAATGGACGCTTCGCCAATTACAGGCAATAGCATCACCATTCGAGACGGTCGGTTTGGCCCGTATGTCACGGACGGCGAGACTAATGCGTCCTTGCCCAAGGATATGAAACCGGAAGACTTGACGATCGAGGAGGCCCTAGATCTGTTGGCAGTAAGAGCGGCTGCAGGTGGTTCTAAAAAGAAGAAGCCGTCAAGAAAGACGACTAAGAAAGCAGCCAAAAAGAAAACAGCCAAATCAACGAAGACTGTTTCGAGGGAAGCCAATTCGGATATGGAATTGGAATCCGATTCGGACTCCGACACGGCGGCTGTTTCTGCGAGGAAAACCAAATCGGCTAAAAAGACAACCAAGAAAGCAACGAAGCGAGCCGCCAAGAAGTCGAACAAAGAGTAGCTGACACGCCACTCTTTCTCTTTTTCTCTTTCGCGGACTTTTGCAGGCATGCGTAACGCCAGAGGTTTGCTTGCGTCGAAAGGCAAACAGGGCGTCGATCACAAGTCGGGCTGCACGAATTGCTAGCGCCTCAATAGGTGCCAGGGCGCCTCAATAGCTGCCAGGCACGAATGGTACTGTTGGAATTAGATTTAGGCGAGGGGAGAAACGGGGAGGGGAGAAACGGGGACACTCCACTTTGGTCTCTCGGGGGCGACGGCCACGGCGGTATTAGCTTAGGACGCAAGAGGGACGAAATCGCAGGGGTTCGCCAAAAGAAGCTTCGATGTGTGTTCTTGGTGCCGTCCAGGTTGCGGTATCGGCACGTTGATCGCGCAACTTCACACAGTTGTTGATTGGAATCTTAAGAACTTCAGCTCAAAACGCTGGTTCGTCTCGACTGATTCCGGCTTGAGACGCTTTAGGTAGAACCGACGCCTTGAGATTGAGCTTCGCATCGCGTATACATCCTTCGGTTTTCCCGCTAAGGAATAGTCCCGAAATAACTTCCGTATTTGAGAAATGGAGCTAATTGGTTATCTTAGCCGAAAACTTCCCTTAACAACGGAGCAAGCCATGGAAGGCTTTTCGGCAGAGATTGAAACGCGGATGCTTAGCTTTTATCAGTCACTCGGCGAGCGAGATCGACGTCGATACGCTGCTCTGGAGGCGACGAAGTTAGGGCATGGCGGTATCGCTTATATTGCTCAGCTACTTCGCTGTGATCCCAAGACCATTGAGCATGGCAAGTCAGAACTCGATAGTCCACCAACACCCGAAGAAGCGGCGCGAGAGCGAAAAAAAACGGCGGCCGCAAGAAGGCGGAAACTTCTTCGCCACAAGTCATTGAAAACTTCCGCCAAGTCATAAAGGATCACACTGCTGGCGATCCGATGCGAGCGGATGTTAAATGGACAAATCTTTCGCGTCGCCAGATCGCCAAAGCCATGGCCGCGTTGGGAACTCCGGTAAGCAAAAATATCGTTTCGCGTCTGTTGTGGAACGAAGGCTTCCGTCGCCGCAAGCCGCAGAAGAAACGTACGATGGGTGAGCACGCTGACCGAAACGCTCAGTTTGAAAAGATCGCGGCGTTAAAGAAAGAGTACCTAGACTCTGGCCTGCCAGTCATCAGTATGGATACGAACAAAGAAGGAATTGCTTGGTAATTTCTATCGTGAAGGTGTTACCGATGCTGCCGAGCCGACAATCGTCAATGACCATGACTTCACTAGTTCAGGCAACGGCACAGTTATCCCGCATGGCATTTATGATGTTGCCAAAAACGAAGCCTCGGTACACTTGAATTGCAGCAAAGACACCTCTGAGATGGCCTGTGAGAGCATCGAACTTTGGTTCAACGAACAAGGACGTAGCGACTATCCCCTGGCAAAGCAGTTGCTTGTTCTGTGCGATGGAGGTGGCAGTAACAGTGCGACGCATTTTATCTTCAAGGAAGACCTACAGGCCCTGGCCAATCGACTGGGGATCAGCATTCGTATTTGTCACTATCCACCTTACTGTTCGAAATACAATCCGATCGAACATCGCGTCTTCCCGCATGTAACACGCGCCTGCAAGGGTGTACCCCTAGAAGACGTCGCCACGGCCAAGTACTACATCGAAAAAGCGGAGACTGCTGCTGGACTCAAAGTCGTCGTTCGGATACTGGATAAGATCTATCAAATCGGTCGTAAGTACGCCAAGAACTTCAAGAAAACAATGACAATTAAGTTCGACGAATCCTTACCCAAATGGAACTACACCGCCATTCCCCAACCAGCATAAAATCGGGAAGTTATTTCGGGACAGTTCCTTAGCGGGTATTCTTACTGATCGTTAGTAATCACGTTACCATCTTGTTTGTTTCCAAGATTGGCGAAAACGGCTTGGTCGACGGACATCGAAATGTTGTTGACGCTGCCGTCAGCGCGAAGGCTCACCATGATTCCCGAGTGAGCCCCGCCAAACCTACTGCCAAGGCGCGCCGATGGCATACGAGTGTTCGGATCTCGCCAGTAATTACAACATGGGTTGTTTGCCGAAGCGACTACAAACTGGCCCGTTGCGGTGCTCTTGTTTGAATCTTGAATCGGCGGCTGGTCTCCAATACGCATGGCGTCCTGGTCAAGGGAGCCAACAATATTATGATCATCCATCCAGGACCCGATGCCATACTGATCAGGGCGAAGCCATTTTTCTCCTAGGAGAATGGTATTCGAAGTTCCATCCGTGATCGAGCCAAAGGTCACCTTGTTGTCACCACCCCAGGACCGGCCAGTCTCTGCTGCAGGTGGTTCTGCGGGCACAACAATTCCCCAAAAAGTCGATGCCGTAGCTTTGATCGTGGCCGGACTGCGCGAAGAAGGCCCAAAATAGGGTGCTGCGTAGTCGAGAGGTCGTCCACCGTTCGCGCTGCCGTTGGAGAGCGCGACGGCACTCCGGCGGGATGGACAGATGAATGCGGGCATGGCAACGCTGCGAATGTATCCGCCCGCCAATTGGATCGCAGCACTTTGTTCAATGTAGGGAAGAATCTGGAATGGCCAAGCTGCGGCTTGTTTCGGTGGACTTGTCCAGGGCGATCCTGTGGGTTGCCCCGAAACTAAAGGTCCATTACTGAACGAATTTATTTTGCCCCCCGACGGACCGTACTCCCTGACACACCCGTTCTGCCCCCACTCAGTTGCAGGGATTCCAGGTGGTCGAGCACTTGGCAGTGCGTTACACCATTCGTACCAACCCGCTGTAGGGAATCTCTTGTTGGCAGATTCGAAATTATGAAACGCCAAACAAAGTTGTTTTA
>JBBRJI010000456.1:0-5361 GCA_038219625.1 Pirellulales bacterium
ACCTCATAACCATGAATGTCACTGCCATCAATGGTTACGATTGGCTGAAAGAACGGGGTAACCAGCCTTTTATCCATCAGGCGATCAAACTGAACCAGTGCCAACGCTTGATCGCACACGTCCTGGGCGAGTGTGTTCGATGCCGTGGCATGGTCGTCGCATCGGATGCGAAAAGCCATATCGGCGAACTGCACGAGGTCGTCCGCTTTGAGCGAAACCATATCGGTGATTCGCCGGCCATTCACGTACGTTCCATTCGTGCTCTGCCGATCGATCAAAACGAGGTGGCCGTCGCGACTGGTCAAGTCTGCATGATGACTGGAAACCGTCTTGGACGGCAATTGGAGGCTACAGCCAGCCTTGCGACCAATGGAAAACGGAACTGGGTGGATTACGGTCAGCGCATTCGAAATTTGATTTCCAACCGAAGCAAGAATCCAGACGGTTTTTATTTCGCTGGACATGCTTCGACGGGCAGCCGTCGAGATCGGCTTGTGAGCCAGGGCATTGTCGCTAATCATGGGCGTAGCCATTTGGAAATCGATCAAATCGGATATGACGGTCAGTCTGGGGCATAACTTGCATGGAAGGCAAGAATCCACCATTTACTCTATATCACAAAATGTGCGCAATGAGAGAAATAGTTAATTTGTCGTTACGATTCCTCTTTCTACCACCTTTCTTTCCAATTGCATGCATTCTCCCCAATTATCATTCACTGCTCCCTATTGCACCTAGCCGATGACAAACGATGCCCCAGTCGAATCTTCAATCGATTTGACGAACATGCGGGCCACACCAATTTGCTCGTTCGATCCGATATTGAGGGGGGTTTCATGCAACCACTATTTGGAATCCGTGACACGTCGGCCGTTGCTGGTTCTTCGTTGCCTGCCGTCTTGAATGAGGACGCTTTTTGGCCCTATGAGCCGAAAACACTCGAAGAATGCGGACTCTCGGAAATGGCGATTGAGTCATTGGTCCTGCAGACCTTTCTTTCGGTAGGAACGGTCACCGGTCGCGGGATGACCGACCGAGTGCGCTTGCCATTTCGTATCGTGGAACAGCAACTCGCACAATTGCGGGTCCGCCAACTGATCGTGCATGCCCGTCCAGCTCCGCTGAATGACTTCTATTACAGTTTGACTGAGAATGGTCAAAAGAGAGCCCAAAGTTATCAGAAGGCAAGCTCCTATACCGGCCCAGCCCCAGTTCCACTCATGGACTATGTACTGAGCGTCGAGGCCCAAGCCAGCAATTTCGAGCCCATCACATGCAATGAACTGAAGGCGGCGCTGGACGGCGTAACCTACGAGCCTTCGTGGCTCGATTTCTTAGGTCCCGCCATCAATAGTAACTCAGGGATCTTTTTGTACGGCCCCCCAGGAAATGGAAAAACAACTCTCGCGCGCTGCTTGGCCAACTGCCGTGGCCAAGAGATTTGGATACCGCATGCGATTCTAGAGGACGGTATGATTATCAAACTCTTTGACGCGTCCTACCACATTGCCTCCAATACCTCGACGGCTAGCTCAGGTATCTTAGCAAACCAGGAGCATGATCGACGATGGCTTAGAATTCGCCGCCCGACAGTTGTGGTCGGTGGCGAGCTGACATTGGACAACCTGGAAATTAGGCATGATCCTCGTAGCAATACCTGCGAAGCGCCGCTCCAAATGAAGAGCAACTGCGGCTGCTTGCTGATCGACGACTTTGGTCGTCAACGCGTTGCACCAGCAGAACTTCTAAATCGATGGATCATTCCATTGGAGAGCAGGCACGATTTCCTGAATCTGCCCACAGGCAAGAAATTCTGCGTACCCTTTGAACAAACCATTCTCTTTTCAACCAATCTTCAGCCAGAAGAATTGGTGGACGAAGCCTTTTTGCGTCGCGTCCCATTTAAGATCCATATCGGTGATCCGACCATCGAGGAGTTTATGGAATTGTTCAAGCTAGCCTGCGAAGCCAGCAACGTTCCATGGCGCCCGGATGTCATCGAAAAACTCATTGTGAAGCACTATAGGAATCTGGGTCGCCCACTTCGCCGCTGCCACCCGCGCGACTTGCTGCACCAAGTCAGTTGCTTGTGCGCGTACCGTGGCGAACGCGTCGAACTGCGCCCCGAGTTTCTGGACCTTGCCTGTACGAATTATTTTGGAAACCAACCGATCATGAAATCCTCAGCCGCCATGGCTGCTAAACCCGTTGGATGGGATCTTCCAAATCAAAACCGGCCAAGTCTAACCGCGCCGGTGCAGGACGTTGGAATGGTGCGTCCCTCTCTCACGTCACCAGTGGCTCAGAACAGTCCGTCCTTACGCAGCCAACCACTGGCTAGCCAACCACTGAATAGTCAACCTAATAGAACGGAAGTCATTCGCGATCCATCTTCGTTGATTGGACAAAAAGGTCGACCAAGTCTGCCCGTCGGCTTGGGAAATCCGAGTTCGCGTTCCCCGCAACAGGAACCAAAGACGTTAGGGGCAGCCGTTAAGCTTGCTCCGCCAGTGCCGCAGGTCCCTCGTCCAACTCAAGCACCTCCGGTGGCTGATCTATTCGGAACCATCGCACCTACCAGCGAACGAGTTTAAGGGCCCATTCTATGCCAATGACAGCATCGAGTATCCAAGCTGGTTTTGAACCCATCCCTGGCTATGTTTTGCGCAACAAGTTAGGTGCCGGTGGATACGGTGAAGTCTGGTTGGCCGACGCGCCAGGTGGCTTGAAGAAAGCAATAAAATTCGTCCATGGTAACATTGATGGCAATCGTGCTGGTAGTGAACTGAAGTCCTTGCAACGCGTTCGACAAGTAAACCACCCTTTTATCCTATCTTTGGAGCGAATTGAAGTCATCGAAGGACAACTCATCATTGTGACCGAGTTAGCCCAAGGCTCACTTCATGATCGCTTTGTCGAGTTCCGGCAAAAGGGCTTCGTTGGAATTGCGAGAGAACGTTTGATCGGCTACATGCGAGATACCGCCGATGGATTGGATTTCCTATGCCAACAACATGACCTACAACACTTAGACGTCAAACCTGCCAACTTACTGCTCGTTGCAGACCGCGTCAAAGTTGCCGACTTTGGACTGATCAAAGATATTCAATCCAGCAGTTTGTCCGTCATGGGTGGCCTTACACCAACCTACGCAGCTCCAGAAATGTTCGACGGGAGACCGGGCCGCTTTAGCGATCAGTATTCCTTAGCGATTGTCTATCAAGAACTTCTTACAGGCACGCTTCCGTTCCGAGGTCGCACGACCGCGCAACTTGCCAACGAGCATCTGCATAAGGCACCCAACCTGGAAGCTATTCCCTTGTTGGAACGCCCAATACTTAGCAAGGCCCTCTCGAAAAAGCCGCAGATGCGATTTAACGACTGCAGGGAATTCGTCAACTCGCTCGAACGTGTTCATTCACAGTCAAACACGCAGGAAAACAACGACCATTCCGACAATTCGCAATCAAAAAAGCGGCCACCCAAAACGGTAGCCGCTTCGATAAAATCCCAACGGCAAATCGCTTCGCAACACGTTCCGTCGCAAAGATTGCGAAAACAACTGGAAAAATCCGAAAACTGGAGCACTGAGAATCGGTTGCAGGTAGCCCCCCAGTGCAGAAATGTCGATGTTCTTCCATCGCTCTTAGAGAGTCCTAAGCTCTCGGACACCAACCCAAGTCCCAACGAGAGTGCGGTGCAACTCCCCAAAAAGGTGCTTATCATCGGCTTAGGGGCAACTGGAGCCGAGTCCATTTTGGGGTTGCGACGCCAAATTTTCGAGACGAATCCGGATCAGCTCCATTGCGAACAACTAGGATTCCTTTTGATAGATTCGGACCAAAAGACGATCGAATCCGTTCTCGACCCAGATCGATCCGAACGCATGCCTTACCATGCAACCGTTTTGATTCCATTGAAGCCACCCCAGTACTATCGGCAGAACGCCAAAAGCGATTTCCGCCAATTGAGTCGACGCTGGGTTTACAACATTCCAAGATCCTTGAAAACCGAAGGCGTTCGCCCGCTCGGGATGCTTGCGTTTTTGGACAATGCTGCCAACGTTTTTGACGCCTTGCAAGAAACCATCTCAGAAATTGCAAAGAGCAGCGGTGACGAACGCTTTGGTGAACCCGTCGGAGTCCAAATCGTTTCATCGGCCCACGGTGGAACAGGCAGCGCCATAGCAACCGAAATTGGTTTTATGCTTCGACAGCTAGCGGCCGAATTGGAAATACCCATTCATGTCGAAATGATTTTGACTTGTGCAACGCCCAATGGAATCGCTTCAACCGATCTTACAACCGCATCCGCATTGTCTTGCTTGATGGAAATCAATCATTATTTTGAAACGGGTGGATTGCATCCGAACATTGACCAAATTGCCGAATCGCGAGCGATCAATCAGCCGCCATTCGATCATGTATCACTTATCTACGGTGGACAATGTGGCAACCATGGCGATTGGATAGCAGCCACCGTTCAGGCTGCGGATTACATGTGGGCTTGCACGGAAACAGAACTTGGATCCCGATTAGAGACAACCCGAATGGAAGCCAATTCCGATGCGAACCGTCAGATCGACCAAGGATGGACTAGCTGGCTTAGCGCCATCAATTCTCGGCACTTGGAGATCTCATCTCAAATCGAACCTATCGAGGCGGCCAGCCGACTATGTCTGCGTGCCTGTTTGCCTTGGCTATCAGCTTTGAATGACGTGATTGCGAAAAGCGCCCGCGATGACGCATCCTGCAATGACGCAGACTCCAAATTACTCGAGAAAATGGACTTCTTTGTCGGCGATATGTTCCGCAACAATCGCTGGACGGCACAAGCTTGGGTCCGGGAATGCATGGTTTGCCTAGTACCAAACGACGACAGGCTCGACTCACCCACGGAAGCCGCAGAAACAAATAAGGACCGCGATCCGACGCAGCTTCAAAACGTTCTGAACACTGAGCAGCGTTGGGATCTAGAGCAAGTTTGCGAGCAACTGGCGCTGAACATGCAGGAATCCACACGGACTATTTCCAATTTGATCACCACAACTCAAGACAACCTAGCCGACTGGCTAGTGTCGCGCTGGCTAGTTAGCCCGCTAGAATGGTCACATCTCAAAGAAGTGGTTCGACTTGTCGCGAGTAAATTCAGCGTTAACGCCAACTCATTGAATGTGGTATCCCAAAAACTCGCCGACAATCATGATGCTTTCTTAGAACGACTGTATAGCGGTGACCAAAAATCATCTCCCGAACTGGAGCAAAGATTGCACGCCATGGCTTTGGAGGCCAGATTTCATTCTATGGGTGCAAAAATGCTTGCGAGGATGGCTGAGCATATGGCCTATCTGGAAGACCTGTG
>JBBRJI010000457.1:0-5346 GCA_038219625.1 Pirellulales bacterium
GCCAGAGTCCGTGCGGCTTCGACAAACTGGACATCGTTTAGTGTTACCAAGGCCTGCAACGGAGTGTTGGTACGTTCTCGTTTGACGGTACATACCTCACGGGCTGTCGCGTTGAACACTTCCATGTTCGGTGGTGGTGCCGCTCGCTTAAGGAAAGTGTAAAGGCTGCGGCGGTAGAGTCCTTCCCCTTTGTCGGCAACGTAGTTTCGGGTATTGCTCTCCGGCATTGCGACTGCTTCCCAGACTCCTGGCGGTTGGTAGGGTCGAACGCTAGGGCCACCGATCTTGTTCACAAGCAAGCCGCTGGTGAACAAGGCAGTGTCGCGGATCATTTCGGCATCCATTCGAAAACGTGGGCCGCGTGCAAGCCATTTGTTGGTTGGATCGAGCGACAGTTTTTCGTTAGTAACAGTGGAAGACTGCCGGTAGGTCGCACTGGTCACAATCATCCGGAACAAATTTTTGATATTCCAACCGTCATCCCGAAAGCTGGTCGCCAAGTAATCGAGCAACTCAGGGTGAGTCGGCATCTGACCCGTCACGCCAAAGTCCCCGGATGAGCCTACCAAGCCTGTTCCGAAGACCTCCTGCCAAAAACGGTTGACCGTAACGCGAGCCGTTAGTGGGTGCGCCGGTTGCAAAAGCCATTGCGCCAGTCCAAGTCGATTTGGCGGTGCGCCATCTTGCATGGGAGGCAAGACTTTGGGGGTTGCTGGCTGCACTTCTTGTCCCCGTTTGTCATAGTCACCTCGCATCAAGACAAAGGCTTTCGCTGGCTCTGCCGCTTCGTTCATCACATGCGCTACGGTGCCGCGTCTCTTGATTTCGTTCTTTTCAGCGATTAAGGCTTGGACCTTTGCGTTGAGTTGAGGGTATTCTGGGTCATTCGTATTTAGATACCAGGTGTAGAGCTCTTCCGTCTCTTCTTGAGTGCGACTCGGTTTGGAAACGAGGTATTGCCGTCGCGGGATTTCAACGAGCTGCGAAATCTCTTTTTCATCCAGGACCTTGCGATAAATTCGGATGTCTTGGATTTGAGCGCCCGCAGCAGGGGAACCGGTTGTTCGGCGACCGATCGTCAGGGGCACGCTGGTTTTCACTGTCTCCGTAAGCTTGTTGTTGGGATTTTCCTTCTTGGATTCCTTGCCATCGATGAAGATCTTTACACCTTCGGCTTTCGAGGAACCATCGTACGAAATGGCCACATGCTGCCATCTGGAAGCGGTGAGTTTCGTCTTCGAAACGGTCTTGAATGCGTTCTCAGGCCAGTTGTGTACCATGTGCATTCCAACGGCCCCATTCTCCGTCCAAACATCCCAACCGCGGTGTAGGTTTGCATCGTCCATTCGTGCGATCAATGAGCCACTTTGACTATCCGATGCAGGTTTGACCCATAGCGAAAAGGTCAGAGGTTGATCCCGTTCGAAGTCACCGACGGCCAACGACGGAAAACACTCTTTGACCTGCCATGCCAAGTCGGAGACTTTACCTGCGATCAGCGTTGCATCAGGCTGCAATGGGATGTTATACCATTGATTTTGATGGATCGCGCCGATCCATTTGGTATCGCTTCCAGTCAACGGAATGTGGGTCTCCAAAGAGTCTTTTGCGGGTAGTGCTTGCCAGCTTATCTTTGCACGCTCTTCGGGGTTCGCGATCCAGCCATCGAAAGGCAGGCGAGCGCTATTGCGACGTGCCGCTAAGGCGCTATTCGCTTGCTCGGTCAACGGGTCGAGTTCTAAGTATCTGGCTCGATCCTCGTTACGCGGGACTGGAATGATCGGCGGAGTGTCCTTGATGTTTCCGTCCATGGCCTTTTGTGTCGTGTTGTTAAAAAATGCGGCCAACTGATAAAACTCTTGTTGGCTGATAGGATCGAATTTGTGATCGTGACAAACTGCACACCCTACCGTCAAACCGAGCCAAACCTGGCCTGTCGTCTCAACGCGATCGCGCGTGTAAAGGACTTTGTATTCCTCGTCGATAGCTCCACCTTCGTTGGTCGTTATATTGCAACGATTGAACCCAGTTGCAATGCGTTGATCTAGATCGGCACCAGGAAGCAAGTCGCCAGCCAACTGTTCAATCGTAAACTGATCGAACGGAAGATTTCGATTGAAGGCTTGGATCACCCATTCGCGGTAAGACCACATCTCGCGGAAGTTATCAAAGTGGATACCGTGCGTGTCGGCATAGCGAGCGTAGTCGAGCCAGTTGCGACCGCGATGCTCACCCCATTCTGGCCGCTTCAGCAATTCGTCGACATAGTTTTCATACCGGTCCGGGGAAGGATCTGCCAAAACGCGTTCGATTTCGTCTGGGGAGGGCGGCAAACCGGTTAAGTCAAAGCACACTCGGCGCAACAACGATCGCTGTTCCGATTCTGGCGAGGTCTCGATCCCTTTGCGTTCCAAAGAGGATAGAACGAACCGATCGATCGGATTTCGAATCCATGCGTTGTTTCTAACTTGTGGAAGCTCTGGCTTGACGGGTGGAAGAAACGCCCAATGACCTTGATACTCGGCCCCTTCCGCGATCCAAACCTTTAAAAGTTCTTTCTGCTGAGCCGAGAGCGATTTGTGAGAATCGGGTGTCGGCATCACGATATCCGGATCTGTCGAGAAAATGCGGCGTACGAGCTCGCTTTCGTCCGGTTTGCCTGGGATGAACGCGGATTTGGCGAGAGCGTCCTCGCGTTGGTCCAACCGAAGCTCCGCCGCTCGCTTGCTCGCATCGGGGCCATGACACGCAAAGCAATTCTCCGACAAAATCGGCCGAATATCGCGGTTGAACTGGACAGTTCCAACGGCCTGCGAATCGGCCAACGGCCCCGCAATCAGGTATGTAATAAGCGGGAATGCAACTAAAAGACGAGGGATTACAGTCTTCAAGGTAAAAATCCACATCGACAGTGAGAGAAAACAAGCAAACAAAGGCGGGAGGTCTCTCCGTTGCAAAAACGCGAGACGCTGGATCTTTCTATTTTAACGACAAGTCCAGCAAAACAAGAGCGCCAAGTTCACTACATTTGATGTTTTCGAAGACGGAGTTCGGAAGGCCGTTCGCCGTAGGCGAACGGTAGCCACACGCCGTGTGGCACGCCCAAAGCGATTAGCGATGGGCGTGGGAAGTGTGGCAAGTGACTCTCGCGATTCACCACGCCCTTCGTACCTCAGAGCGTGCCACCCAGTTTATATTTAGATTTCAAACTGCCCCTCGCCCTAGTACTCGAGTTCCGCTTCGCTTTCCGGTTCCGCGTTTGGATACTCAGAGGCCGGATAGGTCGCTCCCAAGACCATCGCTCCTATGCTGGCCAAATGAATTAGCCAACAACCTTCGTTGGCCATTACCGTACGCAGGGCTACCCAAGCAACCAGCAACATGGCCGCAAAGTAGATGCGTTCCGCCGCTCGTTGGAGCTGCAAGTTGTCAGAGCATTTTGCCATCCATAATCCTGCCAAGGCAAGACAAGGAACGACCCAAGTCAGGAATGGACCAAATGACTCAAACCAATATGGCATGTAGGGCATTGTGAGGGTGCTTCCTTGCTCCCGGTGTTTCATCCCCTACCCGGGAATCGTTCCCAAAGTAGTTACCTCAAATCATGATAACTTTTGAAAAAAGATTCAAGGTTGAATGGTTGGCTAATGCCCCCGAGTTTACTCGGGGGATGCTTACCATAGCTCTAGCGTGGCATAACGGGCATATTGGAATTCGATACGTCACCGACACGCAGGTTCTCCACTTGCGCTACGTCCAGTTCGGACGCGAAATCTGGTCCAGGTTGCAAATAGAGCGGGCCATCCGCCGTTTCCTGTATCGCGTGCAAGCCATGATGCCTTGTCATCTCTAGCGTTGCCAGGAACATGGCCACCAGTGAGCTTTTGTGCATCCCTACCTCGAACAAATCTTGCAATTCGACTCGGTTTGATTCTTGCACGCGTTGGTGAATGCGTTGCATGTAGACGTGAATCGGCGTGTCATCGAATTGGATGCTGTGTTGCGGAGCCTTTTGTCTGGCTTTCAAAATCCGTCCAAACGCGCTAACCAAATCCCATACTTCAACCTTGGCAATCGGCAGATCGTTTGCATCGATCCTTCGTGGTGGCAGATCGCTCGAAAGTCGAGAGTAGCGAAGCTGCCATCGGCGGCTCTGCTCATCGAGCAAGCAGGCCGCGTCTCGAAATCGCTTGTATTGTACCAATCGCTCCACCAATTGAGGCATGGATGAGTCTTGGCCAATCGAGCCCAGATCATCGGCTGAATCCGCGTCGGAGACTGGCAATACGCACTTAGCCTTGAGCTCAATCAATTGACTGGTGATGTCGATGAACTCACCGACATCGTCGAGATCCAAGATCTCCAAAATCTCCAAGTAGGCCATGTACTGGTGGGTTATTTTGGCGAGCGACAGCTCCTCGAGCGGCAATTCTTCGCGGCGGACCAAATAGAACAGTAGTTCTAGTGGCCCGTGGTAACAGGGTAGATCGACTCCAAAGACCATGCTTCGATCCAACGTTATCGCGTTAGCCCCATCGTAAACGAGAAGATCTGGCGAGAGTCGGTATCCGCGTAGGAAACTGGAAACGCGAAATCGAATGCGAGCGGTGCTGGCCCGAGTGCAGGAACCGCAATACGAGCTCCGAAACCTGGTGCGACCCGGAAGTTCTTTGCATTCAATTCGATGTCCTTCTCGACAGTTCCATAGTCTACGAAGGCAACCATGCGGAGCATATCGTCGGCCGTGACTGGCAGCATGTATTCAAAGGTACCAAGCATTTGAAATCGTCCCCCAACTTGAACATCGCTATCCACAGGACTTGCTCCTCGGAAAGCAAAGCCTCGCATGGTTGAGAAACCACCGGCAAAGAAGTTTTCAAACAACGGAGTGTCAACGCCAGTGAAGCCTAACCGTATGGAACTAGTAAAAGTATGTCGACCGCCGCCGTCCGCCCTCTGTCGTACCAAAAAGTAACGACTGAAGTTAACTTGACCTCTCGGGAAATCGAATTCACCAAAAGTCTGATCGTAGATCAATTCGAGCAAATGCCCTTCGGTCGGCAGGAACGGGCTGTCTCTCGTGTTGTGTGCCAATCGGACGCGACCGGTATACATGTCGTTGCTTCCAGCCACGCGATCCAAAGCAGGTAATCCAGCCACGCGAAGATTGGAAATTTTGACGTCCTCACCTCGCAACTCGGTTGTCAACGACAAGTCGGGGGTCACTTCATAACCAATCGCGACGCGTCATGGGCAACGGACGGCTGTTCACGGTCGGGAGGTATGCGACGATGACGAAGCGGCTTGGGATCGGCAGCGGCGGCCGCACGCCTGCCGAACACCAAC
>JBBRJI010000458.1:0-5344 GCA_038219625.1 Pirellulales bacterium
CGCACGAGCGAAGATTTCTTCACGGAGCCGCCTGCCATGGATGCCTTCTGATCTCAGAAACGTCTTGTGAGCAGCACAACGAATACCTTGATCGAGCCTTGGTGATACCGACCGTAGATAACATCCAAGCCGAATTCTTTAACGACATACTTTGATGGACGACCCATTAATTCAGCTCAGTGATCAAGAACTTTCTTCAATTGCTTCGGCATTGAAGAGTGGACGTCTGTCTCCACCGTTTCGTTCGCAAGGGTTGCAACGATTTGTGGATTGTACACTAGCGTCTCAAGTGGCTGATGCCCTTCAGCTATTGGCGGAGCAAAGGTTCAGTTCGTCAATGCTTGCCAGGGTAATCCAACTTCTACTCGCTCAACGCAGCGTAACTGCTACCAATAGACCCGAAATTGAACTCGTGACATCAGGCCCAGAAGCAGCGGGTACTTCAAACCGCGACACTTCAATTGTCGTTCGCGAACTTTTGCACGAGCGAATCAGTCTGTTCTTGTCGTAGGCTACGCCGTCTATCAAGGAAAGCGTGTTTTCGAAGCACTCATACAGTCAAAAGTTTTGCTGCGGGGAATGTAAATTGACTTTATTCAATCACGTTTTGACCTTGAAGGACACCCTCCGGGATTTTAGTGTCGGCAGCTAGTCTGCACCCTTGCACTAGATTCCCCAGTCCTTTCCAAGAGCCCTTGGATAATTTCCAAAGGATTGCGCTCTTCATGAGTTGTGGTTGTCGATTGTCAAGAATCGTACAGCCTGACATGAGAAGATTGTCGCAATCCTCGATGAGAACGCCGTTTGGTGTGCCCTCAATGATTTGGCATCCTGACATGCTGACTCGCTTGCAACGGACAAGCTCTAGCAAGGCGTCTTTCTTCGAGGCGACGGTGTTCGTCACGGTATTCTGACCGGCCATGGCGTCTTGCAGTATCAATCCGTTGATATTGACGTCTTCGCAATCCACGAACCGAACTCCTGTGGAAAGTTCTTTATCGCCATAGTCTGGATTGTGTCCGAGGGTATTGTTGCCAAGGACAATGCTACGCGAATTTTCGATTACCAGGTTTCGCTCATGGCCACTGTAAATGTAGTTGCCCGAGATGGAGAATCCCAGCGCGGATGTCAAGTGAATGTTGATGGCTTGACTTCCAATGAGGTTTCCGGAAATCGACCACATACCCACGCGGTGGTTTCCTTTAGTCCCGCTTCCGATGAAACGGATGTTCGCGCCATTGGGACTATAGGTGGCTTGGATGGTATTGCTGCAAATGGTCCCTTCACGAATGCTCCCGTCTTCCGAATCGATGTAGATTTCTGCAGTTGCCTCACCGTCTGCACCGGGGACATTGATCCCTTTGTTATTGTTGTATTCGATATCGTTCCCTGTGATTTGCAAATTGCGAATCTCGCCCCCCTGGATTCGAATGCCTCCTAAGCGACAGTAGCTGATGTGATTGCCTGTGATGTTCGTTTGGTGCAAATTGCAATGATCAAGAAAGACACCCATGCCTGTATTTTGATAAAAATGGCATTGGCTGATCGTGAGATTGCGGGCACGTTTCACGACATGGACGGCATGTCGCACCTTGCGGATGAGGACGTTGCTGAGGGTCGGTTGCATGACCCCCTCAAGACGGATCCCGTCAGCCAGTGGGTGTGTACCGGTGATCTCCAGCTCGGAAACCACCGGCATGCGTTCTCGCTCCCAGATGCTCGGTTGGAAGGATTTCGGATCTGCACTCTTGTCATGGGTCCCCACAAAGTGAATTGCCGGGCCTTCGCCAGCCATGATGAGCTTGGCCGTTCCTCCATCGCCCCGGAACCCAACCCGTCCCACCTTGCTCAATTCGACCTTGATCGGTTTGGTAATGCGATAGTCACCGCGGGGAAATTCGATAAGCCCTCCGGCCACTTCGACTGCATGCTGAATCGCATCCGAATCATCGTAGATCCCATCCCCCATCGCTCCAAAATCACGCACGTTGTTCATGTTGAATCTCCTCTTGACGTTCTACGACTGTCACTTTTGTCGATTTGAAGCTGCGTTACTCAATGGCCAAGGTTTCACGCCGACCCGGTCGGCCCAGGCTTGCCATTGCTCGGACATCGCTTTCACACGGTCCGGGTTTTTGGCAAAGACGTTGTCCCTTTCCGTTCGATCCGTGGCGATGTTGTACAGTTCCCAGTCTCCGGGATGTTTCGCAACTAGTTTCCAATCACCATCGCGAATGGCGCGATTCCCTTCGTGCTCCCAAAAAATGGGTTTCGATCGATTGAGCTGCAGGCCAGAAAACGCCGGTGCTAGGTTCACACCTTCCATCGGTTGAATCGATTCCCCCTGATACTCCTTCGGATACGACGCTTGTGCGAGACTGACACAAGTCGCCATCAAATCGATCAAATGGGCAGGTTGCGATTCTAAGGCATTATGCCTTGAAACAGGTATTCCGGCGGGCCAATGAGCGACTAACGGCGTGCTGATGCCACCTTCATGAACCCAATGTTTGTACTCGCGAAAGGGGGTGTTGCTGACGTTTGCCCAAGCTTGGCCATAGCCGTGATAGGTATCCGCAGCACCCGGCAATACTCCCATTCCCTGCCGCACCGGAAAACCGTCCCGTGTTTGCTTCGGAACCATATCGGGTTGCAAATAATCGGCAGCCAAAGTCGGTAGAGAGGGCTCCGCAGCTCGTTGACGCGAGGCATGCAACGCGGCTCCGCGCCCCATGCCTTCCGCACAACCACCGTTGTCCTGCAAAAACAGAATCAGCGTATTGTCGAGTTGCTTGGTGCGTTCCAATTCCGCTACAATCCGACCGACACCTTGGTCTAGCGAATCGATCATGGCGGCAAACACCTGCATGCACCGCAGTTCAAACTCGCGATCAGCGACTTTACCCCACGCTCCGCCGCGCTGTGGCGAAAGCTCGCTTTTCGGATCCACCATTCCCATCGACTTCAATCGTTCGAGCCTAGCCGCCCGAATGCTGTCGTAGCCAGAGTCGTACTTGCCTTTGTACTTTGCTATGTCGGCTTCCTTGCCATGCATTGGCCAGTGCGGGGCTGTGTAGGCCACATACATAAAGAACGGAATATTGTTGTGGTCGCGTGCATGTTCGTTGACGAATCGCGTTGCGTGGTCCGCAATGGCATCGGTGTAGTAAAACTCCTTGGGCTTATATTCCGAATCTGCGAACGGTGAAATCAGCGTATTGTCGCGAACCAAGGAATTGGGATCGAAGAAGCTGCCGGCACCATGAATCGTTCCGTAGAACCGGTCAAAGCCGCGTTGCAATGGCCAATTGCTTCGCGCCGCATCGTTCTTGGGGCTTGTTTCCTTGGTGACATGCCACTTGCCAGCCATGTAAGTGCGATAGCCACTGGACTTCACAACCTCGGCGATCGTGACGCAGCGACGATTGAGGTCACCTCGATAAGCATCCGAACCACGATCTTCCATCATATGACCGATCCCAGCTTGATGGGCGTACAGCCCAGTCAGCAAGGATGCACGGGTGGGACAGCAACGAGCGGTGTTGTAAAACTGCGTAAATCGAACGCCACGTTTCGCTAAAGCATCAATGTTGGGGGTCGAAATCTCACTTCCAAAGCATCCCAGATCGGACCATCCCATGTCATCGGACATGATGAGAATGATATTCGGCCTGGCTGCTTCAACGGCGACTGCGGCATGGCCGTTCGGATCGACTTGAATCGCGAACAACAGAAAAACCATTCGCACCGGTCTCGCAAAGCTATTCATTGTTTCCATCCCATATTCGTTGGCCAGTACGTTCGGTTATTTGCTTGTGATTTCTTTCATTTCTTTTTCTTGCGGGCTGCGGCCGACTCGAACGCTAAGTCGAGTTCGACAGGACGTGCATTGGTGAATTGATCGAGTACCCCTTGCAATTCAACAGCAGCCTTTTCGGCCTCGCCAGTCAACGAATCGCGGGGCAACGTAAGCTGTTCGAATGGATCGACCGACAAATCATAAAACTCGCCCGTGCGATACAATTTGTAGTTTTGATTTTGCGAGTACTCTTTGACGGTCAAATTGGCTTGCTGTCGCGGTGAATACCATGAGTACAGCCACTTGCGCGGAGCACCTCTTTCTCCACGAAGCTGATTTGCGAAACTGACTCCATCGATGTTTTGCGGAACAACGATCCCCGCCGCTTCGCAAATCGTGGGAAGGATATCGACACTGCTGATGAGGTCTCGATTCACTCTGCCAGCTTTCGTCATCGCAGGCCAACTCACAATGAGCGGCACGTGCGTCCCACGTTGCGTTGTGGTTCCTTTGCCTCCACGGAAGTCCGAACCCTGAAAGCGGCTGGTTACTTTACCGAGTGTTCCGTTGTCGCCAATGAACATCAACAATGTGTTTTGTCGGATTCCTAGTTCACTTAGCTTTGCATCGAGTTGTCCGACCATCTTGTCCATGTAGGCTGTCATGTCGGCAAAATGCTTAACATTGTTTTTTACGTCTTCGCCCACGGCCTTGGCATCCCAATTTTCGCTGTCGGGAGTCGGCTGAAATGGATCGTGCGTAAGCGTCATCGGGTAGTAAAGAAAGAATGGTTTATCGCGATGTCGCGAGACAAAGTCGATCGCGAAGTCGTTGAGCAGTTTTGGGCCGTATTCGCCCTCGGAAAAATCTTTTTCGATACCGTTGTATTCCAAACCCGGATTGGCATAACGCGGTGGACGACGCGTGTGCTGCCACAGACATGACTCCTCGAAGCCGAAGTGCTTTGGCGAATCCAGTTCGCGGCCAAGTTGCCATTTCCCACAGATGGCCGTTGCGTAACCTGCGCGATCCAGAAAGTGCGCAAACGTTGTCTCGGTACGAGGAAGCGTGCCGAAGTTGATGTAGTTTCGAACATTGTAACGGCCAGTCATCAATTGTATGCGAGTTGGCGTGCAGAGCGGCTGAACATGACAATGCTCAAATCGTAATCCATTGGCCGCGAGTCGGTCCAGATTTGGGGTCTGATACGATTGGCCGCCATTAGCGGTCAAGCATTCATAACCAAAATCATCGGCCATGATGACGATAATATTCGGCTTGGCCGCTTGAAGGAATGGACTGAGCACGAAAAGAAAAAGGACAATGCTGATGGATTCCACACGATTGCGATTCATTTGACAACTCCCGGAAGGGCGCTTTCGCCTGCCGACACTATGGCTTCCGCGACGGTCTTGGATCCGATCGATTGAAAGCCGTCGAAGGGGCCATCGGCGCTGGTTTTCGGCCAACTGGCTGGGTCCGCAAACCGGCCTTCGTCGCTGTATTGCTTTTGCAATCGAGCGATCTCAGTTTTCAATTCTGCAA
>JBBRJI010000459.1:0-5338 GCA_038219625.1 Pirellulales bacterium
CGGTTTGGTCTACGTGGTGGGTGGCGGCGTTGGAAATGCGACCAACGAATCAACCTTTCCATTAAATCCGTTCACAACGGAGACGACTTACGCGCCTCAAACCGAGGTTGCAAACTTGCCGACGTTGGCACCGCTTTCCGATTCATGGTCTTCACTCGCCTCTGAGAAACCGACAGCCAACGAACCGAGCCAACAGCCAGCCCAAACCGTGTCTGAAATCGTGGCCTCAGCCTTTAGTGACAACGCTATCCCACTAACATCTCCCCTTGCGAGCCCGACCCCAGCTCCAGTAACCAAGTATTTTGTACGCACTCCCAACACGATGGTTTACGGACCCTCGGATACTGAAACAGTTCTCGATTGGATCAAGCAAGGGCGACTCGACGATACTTGCCATATCCGAGAAGAAAACTCGGAACAATGGTTGGGATTGGCTGCTTGGCGATTTCAATTACGCAAATTGCAGAATCCTTTGGTCAGTCCGGTGAATCCAGGCGCAAGTCAATTCGGAGCTGCGCCGATTTCTACCGTTCAGTCTGCCGGCTATCAGAAATCTGGAAATGGCATGTTGGTGCTTATTTTCGGATTGGTTAGCTGGATTCTATGCCCAACTGTAGTAGGTGCCTTGGTTTGTGCTATCCTCGCGATCATTTTTGCCTCGATGGAATTGAGCAAAATCCGCAGCGGTCAAAGTCCAAGTAAAGAGAAAATGCTGGTGTTGATTGGGTTGTGGCTCGGTATTGCCAACCTAGTTGCGTGGGCAATGTTGATCGTAGGTATCATCATTGTGGCTGCGACTACCAACTAGGATCTCTCCCATCGCCATTTGAAAAATTGCGATTTCAAATCGCATGCAGATCGTCTGTTGATTACCTATTCAAACCGCAACCTGCTACGGTCGTCCATTCGCGAACAGACCACTTGAGAACAAGACCGTTGTGTACGTAAGGGTCGTTCCGTGCAAACGCTTCGGCCACTTCGCGGCTGGAACCGCGGAAGAGCAAGATGGCTTTGTCGACTGGGTCCGCCAACGCACCGCCCAAGACCAGTTCACCACGTTCCGCGGCTTGTTCTGCTAGCGCAAGATGCAGTTGTCTAAATGGCATTCTCCGCGCGACATAATCGTCGACTACTTCATAGATGAGCAAAAAGTGTCTGTCCATCTCTCTGTTGTTCTTTCGTGTGGTTGTTTGGTGCGTGCAATCGAGTTGGTTTTTTGTGGCTGAGCGAGGCCCTCGCTCAGGTTTTGCAGGAACCCAACGAGCGAAGGGACCCGCTCGTCCACAAGTGTCGCCTTTTGCTCCGCAAAAGTGTGTTAAGGCGAGGGGCAGATTTGAAATCTAATTATAATCTGTGTGGCACGCTCTGAGGTACGAAGGGCGTGGTGAATCGCTAGAGTCATTTGCCACACTTCCCACGCCCATCGCTAATCGCTTTGGGCGTGCCACACAGTGGCGTGGCCTGGTAGTTTTCTGTCTGCCGCTCGCCTAACGAGGCGCACTTTCGCGGAGCGAAAGGCGACAATAAATACAAACACCGCCGCGGAGCGTCGGAGACACAATAATTAGTGATTTCGAACTTCGCCCAGACCGCCGAATCGTCGGTCCCTCTGATTGTAGTCCGCGATGGCTTGAACGAGATCGTCTTTGTCAAACTCTGGCCACGGCTTGTCGGTAATCCAAAGTTCACTGTAACTAATTTGCCAGAGCAAGTAGTTGCTGATTCGCATCTCGCCACTGGTCCGTATCAACAAATCCGGGTCTGGCATTCCAGCCGTGTAGAGATGGCTGGCGATCAACGTCTCGTCGATGGCTGCCGGCTCGAGCTCCCCGGTTTGCACCTTGCTCGCAATACTTCGAACGGCATCGACGATTTCTTGCCTTGAACCGTAGTTAATGGCTAGGCACAACGTAAGTGCTTTCCCATTCTGGCTAAGCTCTACCGACCGGTCCATTTCGGTTTGAACTTCGTCCGGGATCCCTTCTCTTCGTCCAATGATGGTCAGCCGAATATCGTTCTTGATCAGCGTTGGTCGCTCTTGAATGAGGTAGGTTTTCAACAGGCCCATCAAAAAACTGAGCTCGTCTTTTGGGCGTTTCCAATTCTCATTGGAAAAACAATAGAGTGTCAAATAAGAAACGCCAAGCTCTCGACACGCTTCGGAGATGCGACGGACGGTGTTGGCACCTCGGCGGTGGCCTTCGACGCGAGGCATGCCTCGTGCCTGAGCCCAGCGGCCGTTGCCGTCCATGATCACGGCAATGTGCTTGGGCATCCGAAGCGCCTCAACGCTTGGCGATGGGCTGGCAGGTTCGGATTTGGGTTTGCCGCGAAACAAGGCCATGGTCTCAGATCAAAAAAATAGTTTGCTCTCGGTCCGGCCCAACGGATAGGACTCCGATTGGAACGGAAATCAGTTCGGAAATGCGGTCAATGTATCGGCGGGCGTTGGACGGAAAATCTTCTAACTTTCGCACCTTGGAGACGTCGATATTCCAGCCTGGTAAAGTTTCGTAGACCGGTTTGCACTCGCGAAGATCTTCGGCTCGGCATGGGAATCGGGTGATACGCTGGCCGTTTAGTTCGTAAGCCACGCAGACTTGAATCGTGTCAAAGTGACTCAAGACATCCATCATCATCAGCGACAGGTAATGTATTCCGCTGAGTCTGGCCGTGTAGCGAACGGCAACTGCGTCAAACCAACCGCAACGTCTCGGTCGGCCCGTAGTTGTCCCATATTCGCGACCTATCTTACGGATCTTCTCGCCGGTTTCGTCCAGTAGTTCGGTAGGAAACGGCCCACCCCCAACGCGCGTTGAGTAAGCTTTCGCAACTCCTATGACATTGGTAATCCATTTGGCTGGAACGCCGGAGCCGGATGAGACGCCAACCCCCGAGGCGTTGCTGCTGGTTACGAACGGATAGGTTCCATGATCGATGTCCAGCAGTGAACCTTGGGCTCCCTCCATGAGGAGCTTTTTTCCGGCATCCAACTCATCCAATAGATAGTTGGTGGTATCTGCCGCCAGAGGGCCAAGGGTGGCAGCCCAGCGACAACATTGATCGTAGATCTTGTCTGCATCAAGAGATTCTAGATCGGCCGAATCCGCGAGATGGGAGAGATTGTGCCGCTTGGCTGCAACAGTCTCCGAGATTTTGCTTTTCAGTTGATCGCTGAACAGGTCAGTGATCCGCATGGCATGCGTCCGACCGACTTTATCGCGATAACAAGGCCCAATGCCACGGTTCGTCGTTCCAATGCTTTCACCAGCGACCACCGCTCGATTGGTTGCCTTGTCCTCAACAAAATGCCATGGCATCACCACGTGGGCTCGTTCGCTGATCATCAGGTTTTTCCTGGGCTCGATCCCACGAGCCTCCAACCCCTCGATCTCCTTGATGAGCATGTTGGGCTCTATCACTACCCCAGGTGCAATGACATTGTTGATTTGGCTGGAAAGAATTCCTGATGGTATATGATGGAGCTTATAGACCTCGGTTCCGCAAACAACCGTATGGCCAGCGTTTGCGCCCCCTTGGTAGCGTACGACGATATCGTTCCGCGGTGCGAGTAGATCAACAAGTTTGCCTTTCGCTTCGTCCCCCCATTGAAGTCCGATTACACAAGTCGCTGCCACAAAAATCTCTTTCAAAGCCTAAAAATCAGGGCACAGCGAACCGCAACCATGCGATGAGAGTGTCCCGGACATGCAAAACCCTAGAGTTTAGAAGGTAATGCCGTGATTGGTCAAGTCACAGTTTCGGTTTTAGAAGGCAGTGAAAACCGAAGCAAACTTCGTCGTCGACTCGCTCCTGCTGGGCTTCCTCGAGTATTTCGTTTACTTGGGACATGCGTTGCGGGTTGATCGCAGCCGAAACAATATGCTGGTCGCCGCTGGGGCCGACAACCACCGTAGTCAGAACTGCAACAGTATCCGGGTGCTGAAGCGCTGCCAGCACATGCTCTCCGATTTGTAGTTCCAAATTTTTGATTTTGCTAACAAATCTCGCGACTTGTTGCGGGTTGAAATTCTTGACGGTCGGTGCTGGCAGTTTATTGTCAGGGTCGCTATCGGGTGTATTTGACATGTTCCTATTTGACCCGAACCAATTTCATGATGCGTCCTGAGATGTTCCAGTCTTGCACGTACAAGTTACCCTCTTTGTCCCAATACGAACCGTGCGTGCCGCTGAAAACCCCTTCGATCCATTGGTCTTGTGGAATGTTGTAGCTGCCCCCTTTGGCTTTGTCAGGGTTGTGTCCTAGTACCGCCATGATCGTGTTGCTTTTATCCAGAATGACAACTCTCCCATGCAAGTCGGGTACCGAGACATAGTCGCCCTGTACTGCCGCGGAAGTAGGCATTCCCAAACCGGTAATTATCTCGTCGATGTACTCGCCGTTGAGGTCGTAGTGAAGCAATCGTCCTTTGGGTTGATGGTTGCGGTCGCAGATCAACAGGCGGGGCGGCTCGTAGCGAGTATCGAGCGTCATCCCATGCGCCGTATTGAATTGCTTAAGATTATTCCCCTTCGTGCCGAAATGCATCAAGTACTTGCCGGTCTTATCGAACTTGAAGATATGGTTGCTAGCGTAGCCATCGGAAAGAAAGATATCACCATTGGGAGCTACGGTAATTGCGGTCGGATTGAACTTGTCGAGGTTGAGCCCTGATTCCTTAGGGAACGGAAGCTTCAAAACAATCTCACCACTTTTGATGTTGAATTTGATCCCTTCCGCATCCGCGTTTCGGGCACCGTAAATGAATTCGCCATCCGCTTCGTCCCGAATCTCCATGTCATGAATTCTGGAGTATTCCTTGCCCAAATAGGAATGGATGACCTTTCCTTCTGGCGAAAAGATAAACACCCCAGCGTCTGCACTTGTGTAAATGTTTCCGGCTTTGTCCACCACCACCGCGCCGTGGGTCGGCCCTATTGCAGACTTGCCATCCGGACGAAATCCCCATCCCGGAACGGTATCGAAAGTCATGAGCCCACAGCCCATTCGTACCGGTTTGGTTTTCTCTTGCGTTTTTTCTTGGGCAGAAACTGGGGTCGTGAGGCTTGCCGTTAAGAGAATTGCGGTACAAATCAAGCCGAATTTCATGGTCTGGAGTTTGGGATGTTTCTTCATAGGGATTGCGATGTCAAACTTAAGGGAGAGGGACTTGAATCTGGTGGGATAGGATGACCAATGACTATACAGGTCGTTTGATTTCCCGAGTGTGCAGTATACCAGAAATTGGGACCACGCTCTGAGTTACGAAGGGGGTAAAGTCAGCGATTCCCGGCGAGCGCCGAATATCAATGATTCGCAAGGCGCTTGAATGCTATC
>JBBRJI010000460.1:0-5333 GCA_038219625.1 Pirellulales bacterium
GGTTCGATTGCAGCTCAATACGATTGGCGAGCTCATTCGCAAGACGGGTGACGACTTGCTGGAGTGCAAGAACTTTGGCGTGACGAGTTTGACCGAAGTCCGCGAAAAGCTCGAGATCATGAATCTCAAGTTGCGTGGCGATTGATCTTAAAGCAATGGAAATAAGGGCCAGTAACGCCAGAAGACTACAAGGCCAGGCCGCCGTGTGGCACGCCCAAAGCGATTAGCAATGGGCGTGAGAAGTGTGGCAAATGTCTCTAGCGATTCACCACGCCCTTCGTACCTCAGAGCGTGCCACACGTGAAGGGCGGCGCTAAAATAAGGTTAACGGCGCAGGGTGGCATCCAGTACTCGGTCGGGAGCGATCTTCGGGTCGTAGCCTCGATATCGACACAAAACTTGGCTCTTTCGTGTGAACTTTGCTTTTCGGTCTGCGTAGCCAATGCCAAGACCCCCTAAGCGTTATCCATGACCTGATCGTCAAAGATGCGTTGTTGGACTCAGGAAACGCGATATACTCGCACCTTGGCCTGAGGCTTACTTATCGGTTCGCCACAGAGTTCATTCCCTTACACGATTTTTCAGTTGACTTAATATGCCTAAACCAAGTGCTAGCTCCACAGTAATGATCGAGGCTGAGGGGTTGTCTAAGTTTTATGGTCCATTCGCAGCAGCCCGCGATGTGTCGTTCAAAGTTAGCAAAGGTGAGCTGGTCGCCTTTCTGGGTCCCAACGGTGCCGGAAAAAGCACAACTATGAAAATGCTGACCGGATACCTTGCTCCGAGCGAGGGAGTCGCTCGAATCGCCGGGCACGATATGTTTTCCGATCGCATTGCCGGTTCCATTCGGCTCGGGTATTTGCCTGAGAACGGTCCACTTTACCCCGACATGACTCCGCACAGCCTTCTGAATTTTTTTGCCGATGCGCGTGGAATGCCAACGGCCTACAAGAAAACACGTATCGAAGCCGTTATCGAACTATGCGATCTAAAGTCTGTCGTTCACAAAGCCATTAGTAAGCTATCGAAAGGGTTTCGTCAGAGAGTTGGCATGGCTCAAGCGTTGCTTCACGAACCAGAAGTACTCATCCTGGACGAACCTACTGCTGGTTTGGACCCAAACCAAATTCGCGAGGTTCGAAACACCATGAAAAAACTGGGCGAGACCAAGACGATCTTGTTATCGACCCACATTCTGCAAGAAGTCGAAGCGATGGCGACGCGTGTCATCATGATCAACGAAGGCCGCAAAGTTTTCGAAGGAACGGTTGACGAATTGAAGCAAGTCAAGGGTGACTTGTCTTCGGCGTTCCATAAACTAACGGGCGCTTCAGCTTAGGACTGATGCTGATTCACGGCTCGGAGAGCCGTGCTACACTAGTTCCATCAACTAACGGGCGCGTCGGCTTAGTTCTGACTGTAGATCGAATAAAAACAAAAAGCGTTATCGACACCGATTGCTGACGCAAGATTCAAACGTAACCGAACACGATTTTGTGATTAAGGAATACCGCAAGTGGCTCTCGTACTCACCGCATTGGTCAAGCTGCTATTGCTAGACATTGTTTTCTTGGCCGTGATGCTCGCATTAGTCGTTTTGCTTGCCCGAGGTCGTCGCGTTGCATACGCCGTGCTTAAGCGAAATTTTTACGGCTATTTTTCGAACCCAACCGGCTACGTCTTTTTATGCCTGTTCGTTTTGCTGACAAGCATGGCGGCGTTTTGGCCGCATGAATTCTTTAGCTCCAATCTCGGAACTCTTGGGCAACTAAACAAGTGGTTCACTTATATCATGTTGTTTTTCATCCCAGCCATCACCATGAGTATCTGGGCCGAAGAAAGACGTCAAGGAACGGACGAATTGCTGCTAACACTTCCAGCCGATGACTTCGACATTGTTGCGGGAAAGTACGTCGCAGCTTCTGCGATTTACACTGTTTCTCTTTTGTTTTCGCAGCTTTCCACCTTCATCGTACTGGCGTTGTTGACACAAGGTGAAATCGATACCGGACTCTTCTTTTCCAACTACATCGGCTATTGGTTTATTGGATTGGCGATGATTTCGATCGGGATGGTTGCGTCGTTCCTGACCAGCAACCTAACGGTTGGATTCATCCTCGGTGCACTTTTCAATGCACCTCTGGCCTTCGCGTACAAAGCAGACACCATTGCTAATCGTACGGTTGCTCGCGAAATCAAGAATTTTAGCATTCAGGAGCGATTCGATGACTTTGGGCGAGGGGTCTTTAGCCTTTCCGGAGTGTCCTACTTTCTTCTCATAGCCGCTTTTGGTGTCTACCTATGCATGGTGCTAATTGGCAAGCGACATTGGAGTGGCGGACGGGATGGCAATGCAAAACTGGCTCACTTCCTTTCTCGAATCGTCTTGCTGGGCATACTTGCCTTTGCTGGCAGCATGCTCTTTCGAAACCGAGACAGGCGTCGCGATGTCACCGAATTGCAGGTAAGTTCCCTCTCACCTGTTACCACCGAGATGATTCGCACGCTTGGTAAGGATCGGGATATCGTCGTGGATGCTTTTATTTCGGACGAAGTGCCTGAGCAATTTGTTAAAATCAAATACCAAATCATTTCTCTGCTCAAGGAATTCGAGTCGACCGCAAAGTCCTCGGGAGGCTCGATGCAAGTTCGAATCTACGACTCGATCATTGCCTCAAGCGACGAAGAAAAAATGGCCGAACAGCAATACGGCATTGTCCCACAGATGATTAGCGTGCGTGAACGCGGAACCTATTCCGATCAGCCAGTTCTTTTAGGAGCAGCGTTCCGAAGCGGATTGCAAAAAGTCGTTATTCCTTTCTTCGAACCTGGCGTTCCCGTCGAATACGAACTGGTTCGATCGTTGACCACAGTTTCGAAACCCACTCGCAAGAAACTAGGGATTATCAAAACCGATGCCAAGTTGATGGGTGGAATGGACATGCGTTCGTTTCAATCGCAACCCCAGCAACCTATTGTCGAAGAACTTGCCAAACAATATGAAGTCATTGACGTCAACGCAGCTTCGCCCATCGATACCGAGAAGTACGACGTATTGCTTGCGGTACAGCCATCATCCCTCGGACCAGAGGAAATGATCAACTTCACCAACGCGGTCACTTCGGGCGTTCCAACAGCCATCTTCGAAGATCCCATCGTGGCTCTGGACCAAGTTCCAGGAACCGGCGATCCCAAGCCCCAGGCTGGCGGAATGATGGGGATGATGGGTGGTGGTGGCCAACAGCCTAAGGGAGATATCCGTCCACTTTGGCGTGCCCTCGGTATCGAGGTCCCAGGTAGACCCGGAATGATGGGTGGTTTCTCACCTGACATTTGTTGGCAAGAGTACAATCCCTACCCTATCCTGGCCGAAACATCGCAAGCATCGGACTTGTGGATATTTGCTCGTGAGGAAGCTCCGGGTGCTAACAATGCTCTGAATAGGGAAAGCGAAATAACCAACGGGCTGAAGGAGCTGATGTTTCTTTATGCTGGCGTAATTCTTCCAGCAAAGGATTCAGGTCTAAATTTCACGCCGCTTGTCAAAACGGGGCAGGTAGCAGGCACCATGCCCAAATCGGAAATTGACGGAGTGCAGCAGTCTAGCCTCAGTCGCTCTACAGAATACAAACTCCGGCGAGGTGCAACACAAGGCGAACAAATACTGGCTGCACTTGTTGAAGGCCCAGAAACGAAAGCGGACGAGTCCCCCTCGTCGTCAAAACGTCCAATCAAGGCTATCTACGTTAGTGACATCGACTGCATGTCCAGAACATTCATCGATATCCGCAATCGTAAGCCCATGATGGAAGACATCAATTTCCAGTTCCAAAACATCACCTTTGTTTTGAACGCGATCGATGTGCTAGTCGGTGAAACCCGCTATCCTCAAGTGCGCCGACACATTCCTACGTACAGCACGCTAAAGTTGGTCGAACTCAAAGCAGATGAGTTCCGTGTTGAGGAAGCCAAGCAGCGAACCGACTTCAACAACGACTACAACAAAGCCGTTGCCGCGGTCGAGGATGAAAACGCCAAGTCCGAACGCGACCTCAAAGAGCAAATCGAAAAACTGCAATCGCAAGGTTCGATCGATCCTGAAAGCATCAAGAAACTCCAGGAAAAAATGCAGATCGACCAGATCAAGAAGATGCAACTAACCAAGAAATTTCAAGTCGAAAAAGAACGATTGCTTCGCGTGCGAGACCAGGGTATTCGCGAAGCCAGGCGGCAATCGGATGATTCCATCGGCAAGATTCAAAAATACTATAAGTTGCTAGCTGTTTTCGTTCCACCTTTACCACCGCTCTTGGTTGGCATCATCGTTTTGGTTTCTCGTCGATTGCGAGAACGCGAAGGTATCTCGAAGACTCGATTGCGCTAACGCGCTTCAACGAACACTACCGTACAGAAAAATTTAACACACAACATCAAGCGTAAATATTGGAGAGATAGAAAAGTGACAGAGGGAACTAAGACCGGGTCATTAGCAGCCGTGGTAGGCATCGTTGCACTCCTGGCGTGGGTCACGTCCGCAGGCAACCGTGCCAACACTCCAGTTATGGGATTGAAAGGGAAACCACTTTTTGAAAAGTTTTCCGATCCACTGACGGCGGCGTCGCTCAAAATCCTTCGCTACGATTCTCCGAAAGAGGACTACGTTGATTTTGAAGTTGCACGTGATCGCAAGGTGGGACTTTGGACGATTCCATCGCACGAGAGCTATCCCGCCGACGCTGGCAAGCAGATGAGCGAAGCAGCGAACTTGTTTGTTGGTCTTAAAGTTCTCGATATTGCTTCCGAAAAGAAAACGGAGCAAACTCTCTTCGGCGTCGTTGAACCTAATAAGCAAAATGCGGATAAGGGGGGCGAAGGCGTTGGTATGCTCGTCCAAATGAAGGACGAAAAAGGGAACATGCTAGCGGATGTGATCATCGGCAAAGAAATCGACAAGAATAAACGATACGTTCGCGTTCCTTCCGAGGACGTTATTTATGTAGTTGAATTGGATACCGCGCCCCTTAGCACAGATTTCAAACAGTGGATTGAACCTGACTTGCTCAAATTGAGCAGCAATGACATTGAAACCCTGGGGGTTCGAGATTACCAGATTCTCACTACTCAACAGGGACTCGCTCTGAGTCGAAACTACGAAGCAGACTTGAGTTTCGCGACCTCCAGCGGTCAGTGGCAGCCCACCCGCATTACCAGTTTCGAATCCGACCCGCCAAGCGAAAAAACCTTGGCACCTGACGAGCAACTCAACGCAACCAAGTTAAACGAGATCAAGAGCACACTTGACAACTTGAAAATTGCGGACGTTATCAAGAAGC